>CAZJMZ010000135.1:5465-8149 GCA_964547115.1 uncultured Anaerolinea sp.
CATGATGATGAGCAGGGCGATCTTACGAGCTTCGACCAGCATATCCACCACGGCGCCGTTTTGCCATTGGGAGGCCACCCTGTCAGTTTGGGCAAGCATCATCGAAGTGTAGCCAGCCAGGCGGGAGGGATGAAGCGGGGGCTCCATCAGTTTGCGATAATGGTCGTGTTCATCGCCATCCACGATCAGGACGCCCTGTCGCAGCAGGTCGGTCACCGGGTCGGTATTGCGCCACAAGACCTTGTCGCGTTCGGTGACGAGCACTTTGCGATTCGCTTCGGGCCCAAAGACGACATACGGCTTGAACATCGGCATGGGAATTTGAAAGAAGCGCCCGATGTGTTGGGCCATGACCTTGAGCGGCCCGAGTGGTGAGCCTTCCTGGATGAGCGCACGCATGGCAGCGCGGCCAAGTTCGGGAGTGACGGGTTTGGATGCCATGAGCTATGCCAGTTTCTTGGTGAAATAGAGGGCGAGATCATCGTTGGCAACAACGGTCTCACCGTGGATGGGATAATGGTCAAGCGCGTGCATGCCCCGTCCGTCGGGAATGTAGCCGCGTTGAACATATAAACGTTGGGCGGCGCCATAATCCGGCAGGAGACCAACACCAATTCCGGCCAGGGGGCTGATGCGGGCGATCTCGCTCTCTGCACGGTCCATGAGGGCGGCACCGATGCCACAGCGCCGAAAGTGCGGTAGGACGTTGAAATCGACGATCTCGGGGATGTGGGCTTCGCGGAACGGCGGGTAGGTGGAGTGCCAACAGATGGTCAGGTAACCGGCGAAGACGCCATCGGCGAATGCCACCAGCACATCGCGCAGTTCCATCACCTGTTCCATAAAGTAGCGGGTGTACTGGCTGGCTGGTTTATTCCAGCCCAATTGTTGAAAAGCCGCGGCGATCTCCGGGATATCGGCTTGTTCGAGATGCCGGATGAGCAATTCCATGTTGTACTTCCTTCAAACAGACCCCTGTGAAAGCAACGAGGCTAGTCGTCACCAAGGCTGGGCTCGAGATTGCGCCCGGGTTGCTGGTTGCGGCTTTGCCAGCGGTCGCGGATCCAGAAACCAAGCGCCACCACGCCCGCCATGAAGAAGGCCACCAGGTATTCGATGAAGGGAATGCGGATGACCTCATTGACCTGCGACCAATCGGCATTGTAGACGACGATCACCGCCGCTGCGAAGCCAAGGCCGATCAGCCAGCGGGTGAGCCGGCTGAGGTTGAGCCCATGCATCTGCGTGACCACGAACATGGCGGCGAAACCGAAGAAGAACATCTGCCACAGGTCAGCGCCTTGAAAGATGGCCACCAGCGTGCCGTGCACCAGCACGGTCACTTCCTGGGTTACGGTCCACCACTTGTTGACGTGGATGCGGGTGAGGAACAGGCTGCCCTGCAACATCAGCAGGAACATGTAGAAGAATCCGGCGAGATGCCCAGGAGTGCTGACCATGGGATGGAACCAGAAGGTGTACACAATGGCCCACGCAAACAAATAGCCGTGATACTTTTTGGCAAACGAGACCACCCGCTCAGAGAAGGGCGCCTTCGCCCCGAAGAACATGCCGCGGCGTTTATTTTCCATCACGAGGATGAAACACAACATCAGAATGACCGACGCCTGAGAGGTGACCGAGCTCAGGTCCATGGCGAGGGCATCGTACCATATGTGTGTTTGCACAAAGTGCAGGACGATGAACAGCGCATTCACGCCGAGCGCCCACAAGTTCACCGGGTGCAAGCCTGTGCTGTATTTCTTCACGCGGGTCTGGGCGTAATAGATCAGGCCCCATAGAGTCACTTGATGCACAAGGTACAGCCCCCAGGCCGAGATGCGGCCCCACAGTGTGTGTTCGGCCAACTGCCAATCATAGAAAATGAGCGTACCATCGCCGGGGTCAAGCACAAAACGCGCAAGCAGGGGGTTGGCAGCCCAGATCAAAAAGGTGAAGAGTGCCGAAAAGGCGATGCCGCCCCATAGGGCACGCTGGGCAGATCGATGATCGGAGAGGGTGGTTTTTTCAAACATGGTTGATTCCTTGAAGAGTTCAGGTTCGGGCCTGGTATTGATAAAAGGTTTTAGGCCCGTACGATTTCTTTTGAAAATTTATACGCCTGTAAGGTGCGTTCGATATTGCGCTCCACCAGCGGTCTTGCAGGGTAACCATTCATTTTCAAGCCTGCCTCCCATGGAGCGTGGATGTGCTTCGTCTCCACATCGCGCAGTTCGGGTACCCAGCGGCGAATGTACTCGCCTTGCGGATCGAACTTGGCGCTTTGCAGCACCGGGTTGAACACTCTGAAGTAAGGCGCAGCATCGGTGCCGGTGCCGGCAGTCCATTGCCAGCCGCCGTTGTTCGCGGCCAGGTCGCCATCCAGCAGGTTTTGCATGAACCACGCTTCGCCCCAGCGCCAATCGATCAACAAGTCTTTCACGAGATATGAAGCCACGATCATGCGCGCGCGGTTGTGCATCCAGCCGATCTCTTTCAGCTGTCGCATGGCCGCATCCACGATCGGGACACCCGTGCGCCCGTCCTTCCACGCTGCAAATTCGGCTTCGTTGTTGCGCCACGGGATGTTCGCCAATGAGGCGTTGAAGGCCGTCTGCGCCACCTGTGGGAAGTGATACAGGATCTGGATGTAGAACTCGCGCCAGATCAACTCGTTCAACCAG
>CAZJMZ010000136.1:0-8080 GCA_964547115.1 uncultured Anaerolinea sp.
GCCGGATCAGCGCCTCGCTCTTCCACCAGTTCCTGATACAGATTAAGAGACTCAATGTCGCGATAGTCCTTGATCGACTCGAACGCCACATTGGTCATGCCCAGCTCCTCCCCCTGGTAGATGTAGGGCGTGCCCTGCTGCAGGTGGATGAAAGTGCCCAGCAGTTTGGCTGAAGCCACCCGAAACTCGCGGTCGTTCCCAAAGCGTGAGACCGTGCGCGGCTGGTCATGGTTCGAAAGGTAGATGCTGTTCCACGCGTGGCCCTGGAGCCCGGTTTGCCAGCGCGACATGACCTGCTTCATATCGGCCAACTTCCAGGGGTGAATGCTGCGCCGCGACTCCTTGCCATGTTCCGCATCCACCCCCATATGTTCGAATTGAAAGACCATGCTCAAGGCGCCGCTGACGGGGCTGGTGATCATCACCGCATCCTCAGGGGTGACGAGCGGGGTTTCGCCCACGGTCAGGATGTCGTATTTCGAGAGGACGCGTTCCTTCATTTCGGTCAGGAACTCCATCAAGCGCGGCCCGTTGATGAAATGCGGTGCACCCGATTGATAGCGCTCCGCATTGGTCACCGGACCATCGGGCAGGCCCGGCGTTTTGGAGATCATATTAATGACGTCCATGCGGAATCCGTCGACGCCTTTTTGCAGCCACCACTCCATCATCTTGTAGATCTCTTCGCGCACCCTGGGGTTTTCCCAGTTCAGGTCGGGTTGCTTCTTGCTGAAGAGATGCAGGTAATATTCGCCGGTGGCCTCATCGAACTGCCAGGCTGAGCCGCTGAAATGCGAGCCCCAGTTGTTGGGCTCGCGGCCATCGCGGCCCGGGCGCCAGATGTAAAAATCGCGGTAGGGGTTGTCTTTCGATTTGCGAGACTCCTGGAACCAGGGGTGTTCATCGGAGGTATGGTTCACCACCAGATCCATGACCAGTTTGATGCCACGGGCATGCATCCCGGCCAGCAGTTCCTCCCAATCGGCCAGCGTGCCAAACTCATCCATGATGTCTTGATAGTCGCTGATGTCGTAGCCGTTATCGTCATTGGGCGATTTGTAGACCGGTGAAAGCCAGACCACATCCACACCCAGTTCCTGCAAATAATCCAGTTTTTGAATGATGCCGCGCAGGTCACCGATTCCATCACCATTGCTGTCGTAAAAACTGCGCGGGTAGATCTGGTAGACCACGCTTTCCTTCC
Organism: uncultured Anaerolinea sp.; assembly: GCA_964547115.1. Lineage (GTDB taxonomy): Bacteria > Chloroflexota > Anaerolineae > Anaerolineales > Villigracilaceae > Defluviilinea. Next base: position 1,205 of record CAZJMZ010000136.1, read on the forward strand.
ACCACGTTTTGTGCATGTGCCGCTCCTCGAGGTTGATTTTGCAAATATTCTACCGCGTGGTCATTCCAATGGGGCCTCACCCCATTGCACACAATGCAACTCTGCACCTCGTAACTCAGCCACAATACACTCGGCATGGCCGATGGGATGCGTGCGGATGAAGTCCTCGTCGATGTTGGTCAGCACCAGCGGGAGCATCAACCCGAACAGGCCGCCGTGACCCACCAGCAAAACCTGTTCCTCTTCAGCCGATTGTTTGAGCGTTTCGATGAACGGCAGAAAACGATTCTGAATATCCACAAGACTTTCACCGCCCTCGGGCTTGCTCAGAGGCTGATCGCGCACGGTCCAATCTTCGTAATATTGGCGGTGCAGGTTCCAGCTGGCTTCGTCAGATTTCCCTTCGAGCACGCCGCAGTGATATTCACGCAGGGCCTCGGTCACCCGGTAGGGCAGGCCCAGCACCTGGTAGAGGATGTCGGCGGTATCCATGGCGCGCAGCACCGGGCTGGAATACATGGTGGCGATGTCCACGTCCAGCAGGCGCTCGGCCAGGCGTTGCACCTGTCCCTTACCCCGGTCGGTCAACCCAAAGGGACTGCCATAGTTCGAGATGACATGCTGAAGATTGGCTTCGCTTTCACCATGCCGTACGAAGTACAGCCTCATGGCAGCCTGCCTGTCAGGTCAAAGCCCACCACCAGTGCGGTGGCCGCCCATTCGCTGAGCGACCCGTCGGCTTCGCGTTCGTTGTATTTATCGGCCAGCACAGGGCGGACGGAGGCTTGTTCGGTTGCGTCGGTGACAATATCGGCGGTGGCCTGATAGACCTGCCCGCGGATGCGGATGGTGACAGCCGGATTCTTTTTCAGGTTCTTCACCCAGTCAGACCGCTCTCCGCCTCCCGCCATCAGGTAGAGCCTGCCTCCTGTAACCCCGAACCAGATCTCGATCTCATGCGGTTTCCCGCTGACGCGCCCGGTGGTGGTCAGATAACAATAGGCTTCGTCTTTCAGGCTGGCCAGCGCTTCACTCAGGGACTGTGGCTTGTTCATAAGCGACCTCGTTCGAAAGGAAATACGTCTGCGCGGGGAGCAGGAGGTGCTTGCGCTGGTTGGTGGTGTAGACGGTGGTGCAGCGCGGGCGTGGCAGACGTTTGATCTTGGCTGAGTCGTAGAGCAGGATGGAACGGCTGGTGATGGCTTCAATGACCGTCCAGTGTTCGTGGTAGCCTTCCATGCCGAGGATGATGGCGCGGTGTGGGGTGCCATCGAGAAAGGCTTGCATCGATTTCCAGAAGGTGGTCAGGTCGGGGTTGGGGACGCCGCGCCAGGGAACCGAGACATCGGCGATACGTTGTTTGCCGACCACCTTATCGAGGATCAGCAGCATTTGCGGGTGCAGGATGCCGCCGGTGAGGAATTTGCTGAGCAGGCCGCGGCGCGAGAGGAAGTGGATCAGGTCGTCGAAGAGTTGTTGGGCCTGGGCGTCGTTGGAGCGGTTGACGATGCGTTCGGCGTTGATGATCGAGTAGAGTCCGCACAGGGAGTCGAGACCGCCTTGTTGAAACGGGAGCAGGCCGGGGGTGGGTCGGGAGGCGGGGGACATGTCCCTGATTTTATCGCTTGTATCCTGATTATGTAAATTTTTCCTTGCAGACTGCGAAAGGGGATCGAAGTTTTTGTTTGCCAAATTGTGCGATACCCTGTGATCGCGAAGCGGCGCGGGAAGATCAGCGTTCCGTTGTCATAGCCAAAAACAGTCCTTTCGTCAGATTGCAGGCCGGGCGCGAGTTGGGTAAGATAAGGGTGCCATGATATGCGATCTGGCGGTTTTTCGTCTGGGCCTGCGTTGGCCCCCCAGTCAGTCAGCCTGACAGGTACTCCCATACCTGCCGGGCTTTTTTATTCCAAGGAGACAGAATGCAGACACCCTGGGAGTACCGGTACGCGCACCGCATGCAGAAGATGGGCAGTTCGGTGATCCGTGAATTATTGAAATTTACCGAGCAACCCGATATTATTTCTTTCGCGGGTGGCCTGCCCGCACCGGAGGTCTTTCCGCTCAAGGAGTTTCGGGAGGCCTGTAATGAGGTGCTCGAACATTTCGGGCCGCAGTCGTTGCAATACAGCACCACCGAGGGCTACCGCCCGCTGCGCGAGATGATCGCGCGGCACACGGCGCGTTACAGCGCGGAGGTGACGGCCGATAATATTTTGATCACTTCAGGTTCGCAGCAGGCGCTCGATTTTCTCGGACGGTTGTTCGTGAACCGCGGCGATTACATCGTGGTGGAATCGCCGACGTATCTCGGGGCTTTGCAAGCCTGGAACGCGTACGGCGCGCAGTACATCCCCGTCCGCGCGGATGAGAACGGCATGATCGTGGATGAATTGGAGGCGGCCCTGCGCATCGGCCCGAAGTTCATCTACGTGCTGCCCAATTTCCAGAACCCTTCCGGCTCGACGCTTTCGCTCGAACGTCGCCGGAAGCTGGTCGAGCTCGCGGACAAGTACGGCGTCCCGATCATCGAAGACGACCCGTACGGGCAGTTGCGCTACGAGGGCGAGCACATCCCCTCGGTGGTCTCGCTGGATAGCGAGTACCGCGGCCCCAACGGCGGACATTACAGCGGCAACGTCATTTACCTGAGCACCTTCTCGAAACTGCTGGCGCCGGGGCTGCGGCTGGCGTGGGTGATCGCGCCCGAGCAGGTCATCCGTAAACTGGTGATGACCAAACAGGCCGCCGACCTGCACACTTCGTCGTTCAACCAATATGTGGCCTATGAAGTGGGCAAGGGCGGGTTCCTGGATGAGCATGTCAAAGTGATCCGTTCGGTGTACAAGGAACGGCGCGATGTGATGCTCGAGATGATGGATGAGATGTTCCCGCGGGAGGTGACCTGGCGCAAGCCGCAGGGCGGCATGTTCCTGTGGGGCATTCTGCCCGAAGGCATGGATGCTGCCGACGCACTCAAGATCGCCATCGAGCGCAAAGTGGCTTTCGTGCCGGGCATGGCTTTCCACCCGAACGGCGGAGGCATAAACACCATGCGCCTGAACTTCTCCTACTCGTCGCCAGACCTGATCCGTGAGGGCATCACGCGCCTCGGCACGACCTTGAAGGAGTTGCTCAAAGAGAAGGTGTAGCGTTCTGTAATGAAATGATGTTAATCAAGAAGCGGCCGGCAGCACCGGCCGCTTCTTGTCGGATATCGAAGGGTCGGGCCTTCCTGATATAATCTTCGCCGATGAAAAAACGCACTTCGTTCTTGTTCCTTTTATTTTTGCCCGGCCTGTTGTGTGCCGGATTGGTGTTCACCGTCAATACAGTGACCGCCGCACCGCCCGCGCAGGGTTTTGTCACGGCCACACCCGGCCCGGATGGGCGCATTCTGTATACCGTGGTGGAGGGCGACTCGTGTTCGAGTGTGGCGCTCCTGCACGGCATTACGGTGCAGCAACTGCGTCAATTCAACACCCGCCTGGATGAAAGTTGCACGCTTTCGATCGGTTCGCAGATCGTGGTCGGTCTGGTCCAGCCGGAGGTGGGGCCTACAGCCGGGCCTTCCCCCACGCCTGCGCAGCCCACTGCCACGGCCACGCCATTCAATGGCACGACCGAGGTGTGTGTGTTGTTGTTCGATGATGTGAACGGTGATGCGCTGCGCCAGGAGACCGAGTTGGGTGTCGATGGCGGCGCGGTGAGCCTCACCAACCTCAATGGCTCATACTCGCAGACGCAGAATACCACCTCGGCGCTCGACCCTGTGCTGGCCGAGCCGACCCGCGCCTGCTTTTTGGAAGTGCCGCCCGGCGACTATAACGTCAGCGTGGCCGTGCCGGATGGCTTCAACCCAACAATGCAGGTGAGTTACAAGCTCACCGTCAAAGCCGGAGACCGGGCCTCGGTGGATTTTGGCGCGCAGTCCAAAACAGTGACGGCGGTGGAGCCGGTCGATGAGACCACCACGCGTTCTTCGGCACTGGGCTGGGTGGGATTACTGCTGCTGCTGGGTGGGGTCGGGTTGGGATATTATGCATATCGTTCCAGCCAGCCACAAAGCAAACTCAAGGGCAGCCCGCTGGATAAACGCTAGAATAAAAAGACCGCCGAAGGCGGTCTTTTTCGTTGCTCCCGATTTCCTAGCCCATCGAGTGTTTCATCGGCTGCCCGCCGATCAAGTGGACGTGGATGTGGAACACGGTCTGCCCGGCATCGGCGCCGGTGTTGGTGATGAGGCGGTAGCCGCTCTGGGCGATGCCTTCGCTTTGGGCGAGTGAACCCGCCACACGGATGAGATGTCCCATCAGCGCTTCATCGTCGGCGGTGAGGGCGTTGACGGAGGGGATGTGGCGGTTCGGCACGATGAGAATATGCGTGGGGGCCACGGGTTGAATATCGCGGAAGGCGGTGGTCAGCTCATCGCGGTGGACGATGGTGCCGGGGATCTCGCCGGAAACGATCTTGCAGAAGATGCAGGTGTCAGACATGGCAAAGGCTCCTGTGACAGAATCAAGTGTCGGCTGGGTGTGAAGCGCGCAACCGGCTTCCGTCTGATTTAATCACAAATCCGGCGTTCCCGTTGATTTTGACGTCTGTGACTTTGGGCGGATATGAAACGTATTAGAAATATCTTACCCTGTGAAGGCATCCAAAGATTCGGCGATATAATCCCGCAAAAGGAAAGAACCATGGACCCATTGACTTTGCTTATTTTCATCCTTGCCTTCGGCGGGATGGTGATCATTCACGAGTTCGGACATTACATTGCGGCGCGTTGGAGCGGCATCGAGGTCGAGGAGTTCGGCATCGGGCTGCCCACCCCCGGCGCGATCACGTTGTTCACGTGGCAGGGCACGCGCTTCACCCTCAACTGGTTGCCGCTGGGTGGGTTTGTGCGCCCCAAAGGCGAGAACGACCCCACGGTGGAAGGCGGCCTGGCCGCCGCCAGCCCGTGGAAGCGCCTGTTCGTGCTGGTGGCCGGGCCCGCCATGAACCTCATCACGGCGGTCATCATCTTCAGCCTCATCATCAACATCAGCGGCGGCATCATCACGGTGCAGCCGGGCTCTGAGAACCCGCTGGTGCTCATCACCAACGTCACCGCGGGCAGCCCGGCCGAAGCGGCGGGACTGCAAGTGGGCGATGTGCTCCTTAGGGGCGGCGGGCAACCCATCACCAACTCGCTCGATATCCGCGACGTGGTCACCGCCAACGTGGACCAGCCCGTGGACTTTGTGGTGGAACGCAGCGGCCAACAATTGACGCTCACCATCACACCGCGCTACAACGCGGAGGAGGGTCGCCCGCTGATCGGCATTGAATACTGCGATGGCTGCGCCTTCCAGCCCATCACCACCGTGGGCGAGAATTTGCGCGCCAGCCTGCGTTATACCGGCCTGCAGATCTACCAACTGGTTACCCTGCCCGTCAACCTCATCCGCGGCGCAGTGGACCCCGAGATGGGGCGCGTCGTTGGCTTGAAGGGTATCTACGACATCATGTCACAGAGTGTGGCCAAGGACGTGGAAGCCAGCCAGGCACCAACCACAACGACCACCACCTCCAACCCGTATAACCGCCCGGTGCAAACGCTCTTCCTCATCGCCGCGCTCTCGATCAGCCTTGGTGTGTTCAATCTGTTCCCGTTCCCCGCGCTCGATGGCGGGCGCATCATCTTCGTGCTGCCTGAATTGCTCTTCCGCCGCCGCGTGCCGCACCAGTTCGAGAACCTTGTGCATGGCCTTGGCATGGCCCTGTTGCTGGCCTTCATGCTCTATGTGAACGTGCGCGACTTTGTAGACCCCATCAACCTCCCCAAATAATCATCCCAGGCGACCCAACCGGAAGCGGGCGGGTCGCTTTCTTTTCGAGAGAACCCTTCATGCCCACCAACAAATCCTTTCAATCTGTTCTGGATGCCCTGCTTGACCCCAAGAAGGACTTCCCCCGCCGCTACCTCATCCAATTTTCGGATATGGCCCCGCTCGAACTGCAAACCCTGCGCGACGTCTGGCCCGGCATCGGACTCAGCCGCAAGCTGACCCTGCTCGAAGGACTCGAAAACCTGGCCGACGAAGATACCCTCGTCAACTTCGACGAGTTCGCGCAGCCCCTGCTCGATGACCCCGATGCGGCCGTGCGCGTCCATGCCCTGCGCCTGCTCAGCGAATCGGAGGATGCCAAACTCCCGGCACGCATACTCAAACTGTTGAAGCAGGATGCCGATGTAAGTGTGCGCACGGCGGCGGCCCAAACACTCGCTTATTTTGTGGCACTCGGCGAACTGGACGAACTCCCCGAAAAGACCTACGCTGAGATCAAGGCCGGTTTGCTCGCGGCAGCCAAAGGGGAGGACGATGCGCGCGTCCGGCGCATGGCGTTGGAAGCGTTGGGCTTTGCGTCTGATGCCGAAGTGGTCAAACTGATCGAAGCCTCGCTCAAGCGCACCGACCCCGATTGGCAGGCCAGCGTATTGACCGCCATGGGCCGCTCGGCCGATGAGCGCTGGGAGGAAGAGGTGCTGCGCGGCATGACCGATGAAGATAACCGCGTGCGCAAGGCCGCCGTGCAGGCCGCCGGGAATCTGACGTTGAAGTCGGCGCGGGTGGCGCTGCTGCGCATGCTCGAAACCGAAGAAGATGACGAAGTGGCCGCCGCCACCATCTGGTCGCTTTCGCAGATCGGCGGTGAAGATGTGCGCACCTTCCTCGAAAACCTGCTCGACCAGACCGAAGACGATGACCAGGCTGAATTTCTGGAGGAGGCGCTCGATAACCTGGCCTTCACCGAAGACCTTGATCGCTTCGAACTGATGTCGTTCGATCCCGATGAAGCCGACGAGTTCGATCTCGATGAAGAGGACGACGA
>CAZJMZ010000137.1:0-5298 GCA_964547115.1 uncultured Anaerolinea sp.
CGGTTCAAGCGTTTTGACTTTCTCCAGAATATCGAGCCAGGTGTGCGGATTGCCGTCGGTCAGGTCAGGGTGATGCTTGGTGACAAGCAGATCGCCCATAAAGACGATGCGTTCCGCTGGCAGGTAAAGAATGGCGTCGCTGGCAGTGTGCCCGCCGCCGAACGTGATCAATTCAGCCGTTCGTAATGAACCTTTGAATTCGACACGGTCAGTGAAGGTGTGGCTTGGCAGGCGCAAGCTCAACTGAGGAAACGTATCAATGATGGACTGGGCGAATTGCACGCCTTCGGCATAGTCTTTTCGCTCGGCTTCATCCTGGGCGTTGCGGGAGTGTTCGGCCCATTTGGCTTGTTGCGCAGGCCAGTGGGCTTTGAACTCTGAAATTTCCTTTTCGGTCTTCTCTGCCATGAGCGTGTGCGTTTGCTCGGTGGCGTAGATCTCAGTTTCAGGGTTGAAGACTGAATTGCCAAAGACATGGTCATTGTGCCAGTGACTATTCACCACTGTGAGGGCAGTGTTTTGGCTCCATGGTTTAGCGACAGCAAGCAAGTCCAGGGCCGAGGCGGGGGAGAAAGTGCTGTCGAAAATGATCGTGCGGTCACCAAGTGCGATGACTCCCGAATTGCTCGCGGCCAACCCACTTGATTTGACGATGGCCGCCCAGACACCGTCCGCGAGCGGTTGGTAGTTGAAATGCTCGGAAACGGGGCGTATGGGAGGATGCAACATCGTTGCTTATTCTGCAGCGACGCGGTCCATGGTGAACCAGTAGATCAGCAGACAGCCCACCAGCAGCGCAGGTAATACGATCAGCCCCGCTTCAGGGCCAAATGCACCGCCGGTCCAAAGCTCCGGGCCTGTGACTTGGATCCTGACCAACGGGTAGATATCCAACCCAGAGACCGGGAAGCCAAACCCTACGCCCTCAAAGAAATTCCAGCCGATGTGCAAACCGATCGAGAGCCACAGTTGCTTTGTGCGAATGTAGCCATAGGCCAGAAAGATGCCCGCGAAGAAGATGCCCGCCGCACTGACCCAGGTGGCATTGGGGTTGCCCAGATGCAACAAGCCGAACACAGCCGATGAAATGATCGTGCCCCAGAACAGGCTTGTGCCGCTGGCCAAAGTCTGCAGATGGTAGCCGCGTGAGAGTAGTTCTTCGTTCCAACCGACAAAAATAAAGATGACAAAAAATAACACCACCTGCTGAATGACCAGGCCAATGGGGTCGAACTCCCAGGCAAAGCCTGAAAAGGTCAGCCAGCCCAAACCGAGCATGGCAACGAAAACAAGTCCCATCTGCACAAATGTGATGCCGATGCCTGCGGCAAGGTCGATCCATGTTTGACGGTTGAGGGTCAGGCCGAGGCTTTCGAAAGAGCGCTTATCCAGCCAGCGGCGGGCAATGTAGATCGAGCCGGTTATGGCGATCAGGTTAAGAATTTGATTCAAGATGGAAGCAGCCGACTCACCGGTTTGGATCAAAAATGCAACGAGCGATATTGGAATGCCGATCAGTACCAGCAGAAGCGTTTGCAGTAGCAATCTCCACCCGGCGCGCAGGCGCGGTTCGTCAGGTGATAAGAAAACGGTTGCGAAAAAATTTCGTTGCGGTGCAGGTTGTTGTGTCATTATGCGGCTCCTTTGAGATAAATGCCCGTTGGGTCGAGTTCCTGGCGCAGGATGCGCAATTCATTTTCGGTAACAGGAGCAGTCGTCCCGAGGGATGAGGCGGTTTTCAAGTCCCAGCCGGTGTTGGCTTTGGCTTCGTCCACGGTCTTGCCGGGGTGCAGGGCAGTGAGGATCATCTCGCCGGTTTCGTCCGGTTCCATGAAGCCGATGTCGGTAACCACGCCGACCATGCCGCCACCGCGCAAGCCCGCGCGTTCGCGGTCGCCGCGGCCACCGATGAACCCGGCGGAGGTCATGAACTCGACCTTTTCAGGGAAGCGTCGTTTTTGGTGCGGGGTCATGATGTAGCAACGGTTGGCCCACGCTGCGATCTCCTGTGAGCCGCCCGAGCCGGGCAGACGCACTTTGGGATGGTCATACCCACCAATGACCGTGGCGTTGATGTTGCCGTATTTATCGATCTGGGCGCCGCCCATGAAGCCCACGTCCACGTTGCCGCGTTGGAGATAGTTCGCAAAAATATCGTACATGCTCACGACCGAGAGCGAGCCGCTCACAAGCGTGGGATCACCGATCGAAAGTGGCAGGCGGGCGGGCTCTGCACCGATCACGCCTGCTTCGTAGATCATCACCAGATTCGGCGCATGGGTGCGTTTGGCGAGATTGCAGGCGAGATTGGGCTGCCCCACACCCACGAACACCACATCACCATCGCGCAACAAGCGCGCGGCATTGATGATCATCAGTTCGGCAGATGAATAGGTTGTCATGTTGATTCCTTTCGCAGACCCTAAAGGTCTACGAGACCTTTAGGGTCTCTTTTAAGAATAATTGCATGATTTCAAAAACTTCCTGCGGACGTTCCAGCGGCAGAATATGCGTGGACCGGGCCAGCGCTTCGATGCTCACTTTGGGCTGCTTCTGTTTCACCAGCCTGGCCGCATCTTCGAGAAACGTGTCTGTCTCGGCACCACGAATGATGAGCGTTGGCACACGGAGTTGAGGGAGGCCGCGCCAGATATCGAAGTCCTGCATGCCGGTGCGATAGATCTGGGCCTCCCACTCCGGGGAATAAACCAGTTCATAACCATTCACAGTTTGGCGAGTGATGCCTTTGATAAATACGCGCAGGTTCTCATCACTCATGTAGCGGAATACTTCCCGGTTGCGGTATCCGCGAAAGACCGTTTCAAGATCATCGAAGGTGCGGCGGCGTCTCTTGGCGCCTTGAATGAGCGGATGGAGTCGTTCACCAAGCCCCAGCAGGCGGATGATGCGCCAACCAATCAGCGTGCGGGGCACGAACAGCACCGGGTCGATCAAGACCAATGCCTTGAATTTCTCTGGTGCGCGCAATGCCGTCCGCAAAGTGACCATGGCACCAATGGAGTGACCAACACCGATCACGGGTTGTTCGTAGGGGGCAAGAAACTGCAGCAGGTCAACGCTGAACGGGCGCCAGTTTCGAATCTCTTCCGGTTTTGAATCCGGCCATAACGGGCGCAGGTGCATCCCGAAGACGTGATATTCGATTTTCAAGCGTTCGAACAGCGGTTGATAACAATCGGGTGGGTAGCCATTCGCATGTAGAAAATGCAAGGGCTGTCCCGACCCGCCTATATCAAAGAGAGGAATTGGATGATCCATAGCATGTCAGGCTGGAAGCCTAACCTACTGCTTTTATTAGTATTTGCCGTAATTGATCGGCTGGCTCATTTGGTCGGGCACTGCGAGTCGCTTGTGTGCCTCTGCGCCGAGTTTTTGCCAATACTCATTGCGGTCTTTTACGCCATACACCCATTCGTCGAGATATTGCTTCGTGAGTTCTGCCGATTCGCTGATCTTGTCCCAGGCGAGATAGAACTCGTTGTCACGGTCATAATAGCCTTGTGCATAACTGGGGTGGCAGGCGAACGGCACATGGCATACTGCCTTGACCACGATGCCGGGAATCATCGTACGATTCGGGTCAGACCGGATGATGGCTTCGTCCACGATCTCCTCGGCAGTGAGAATGACCTTTTTTGCGGCGAAGGCAGCTTCCTTCTGTTCGCCGATGATGCCCCATAAATGGGCATTACCGTTGGCATCTGCCCGCTGCACATGGACGATGGCTACATCCGGATTCAAGGCCGGGACGACGACCACATCCTTGCCGCCAAATGGGTCAGGGATGCGCTTGATGTTCGGGTTGGCATGTTCCAGGTCAGTGACGCCAGTCTGGTTCATGGGTAGGAACGGCAGACCCGACGCACCCGCCTGCAGTCGGGTGATCATGCCAAAGTGGGAGTACTCTTCCCATTCCAACTGGCCTTTCTCAATGGCAGAACGCACGATGCGCAATGACCCGACGCCGGGGTTGCCCATATATGAGAAGATGACCTTCCTGGCACAGCCTGCCGCCACCATCTGGTCGTAGATCAGGTCAGGTGTGGCGCGGGCAAGGGTGAGGTCCTTTTTGCCCTGGCGGATGATCTCATGACCAGCGGCAAAAGGGATGAGGTGGGTGAAGCCAGCCGCGTAGATGACATCGCCATCATTGACATATTGGGCAATGGCTTCTGATAGTGTGGTGAGTTTGCTCATTTCTTTTTCTCTTCTTTTTTCTTCTCTTCCTTCGGTTTGGGTTTGAAGCCGTTTTTGAGTTTGCCGAACACACTGAACCGACCGCTGGGCGGGCCGGGCGGACGTTTGAACTGTCCTTGCATGAACAGACCCAACCCCAGGATCACAACGCCCCAGCAAAAGTATTGGAGCAAAGGAGCATTGGCCGACTCAGAAAAACCGTAAAAGACCAGCAGGCCGATACCGATCAACACGAAAAAAGTCCCGATGCGGGCAACGAATTCTTTGCGGCTGGAGGATTGATCGCTCATGAATACCTGTCTGATTACTTCGGTTTCCTGGCCGAGAAGAGCGTGCGTTTGAACGGATAGAACACCGGGCTATCGGGCATGGCGGCGCGCATCTTTTCGCGAACCGATCGCACGAACTCATCCTTGTGTTTGCCCAGTCGTTCAAAGTAAGGGACCAGGGCTGTGCCGGAGATCCATTCCACGACAGCATCGGCATTTTCAAGCACATGCGGGTACACCTTCTCGAAGACCACAATATCCTCCGCGCCACACCTGAAAAGGATGCGGGCATAATCTTCGATGGACAGCACCGGGGCATAGCGCTGGAAGCCTTGCAGAACGAACTTGAACAGTTCTTCGTTGGCGGTCTCGCGGTAGATCTGGTGCGAGATATGGTTGTGATTTGAGGGGACTTGCACGGCGAGTTGCCCGCCAGGGTTGAGACGATTGAACAGGTGCGGGATCAACTCGGTGTGATTCTCGCTCCATTGCAGGGCGGCGTTGCTGAAGATGAGGTCCCAGGAACCTGTCAGTGTGGCCTGGTCTCCTTGTTCAAAACGCAGGCCGGGGGTTGAAAAAGAGGCGGCTTTATCGAGCATCTCTTTGGATGAGTCGAGCCCGGTCACATCTGCATTGGGTAGTTGATCGGCCAACTGTCGGGTCAGCTCGCCGGTGCCACAACCGAGGTCGATGACCTTGAGGTTTGGGCGCACGTCCACGAGTGCGAGCAGGTCGTAGAACGGCGCCGCACGTTGCGATTGAAACTTGTGATAAAGGTCGGGATTCCAGGGCATGATTTTTACCATTGACC
>CAZJMZ010000137.1:5398-8040 GCA_964547115.1 uncultured Anaerolinea sp.
CGCACGTAGTTGCGGTTGGCAAAATCACGGAACATCTTCATGCCCACATCGAACGAGCCGGTGAAGGTGGCGCCGTCCACTTCGGGGCTGTCCACCAGGGCCTGACCAAGCGTGGAGCCGGGACCGGTCACGAAGTTGAACACGCCATCAGGGATGCCGGCGTCGCGCAGACATTCGGCATACAGGCGCACGATCCAGGCGGTATCAGTGGCTGGCTTGATGACCACGGTATTCCCGGCCACCAGCGCCGAACCGGTGGGGCCGCCGGTCAGGGCAAAGGGGAAGTTGAACGGTGAAACGACCAGCCACACGCCATAAGGACGCAGCACTGAAACATTCGTTGCATCGTAGCCTACGAGCGGGTCCTTGCCCATCGGCTTAATGAAGCCTTTGTTTTCTTCCATCATGTGCGCGGGCCAGTACATCAGGTCCGCAGTCTCTTGCACATCACCCAGCGATTCCATGCGGTTCTTGCCCACTTCCAGTGACATGGCCGCGCCCAGGTCGAAGATGCGTTTCTCGATTAACGAAGCCGCCTTGCGCACCAGTTTCACGCGGGTCTGCCACGGGGTGCGGCTCCACTTGGGGAAGGCCCGGCGGGCGGCATCGATCGCCATCTTGGCGTGTGTGGCATTGCCCTTCTGCATCACCGCCAGCTTCCATTCGGTGTTGACGGGGGAGTAATCATCGAACTTGTCGTCGGCATATACATCCTTGCCATCGATGATCATGCTGTATTCTTTACCGAGATTGGCTTTCAGCTTGGCGACCGCCTTGTCGAAGCCCTTGTGCAGGTCTTCCGGCGGATTGAACATCGTAGCGTACGTAAGTTTGAAACCAGCCATACTTCCTCCTGAGAAGTGAGAGTAAATGTGGAAATGATGTATTGGTTTTTCAACCAAATTCTAGTATAGTCCATGAACGTGACCCCGTCAAAGTGACGAACATCACGGCCAAAAACAAGGGGTTTCGTAAGGATTTATGGTCTAAATGCCTCTAAACCGTAACCCAAGAGGACCTGAGCGATGAATACCCGCCTCCTTCTTCCCTTTAGCCTGCTCCTGCTGCTTTTGGCTGCGTGCGCCTCCCAAGCTGCCGCACCTGAAGCGCCAGTTGCCACGCAAGCCCCTATTGACCTGCCTGCCGTAGTGGCGACCGCCACCTCCGCGCAGCCTGCCGCCTTGGAACCCAGCGCCACTCAGGCCACGGTGGTCGAGACCGTGCCAGTGGCCACCTCCCGCGGACCGGACCTGGAAGCCACCGATCCATCGACCGTGCAAATGGCTTCCGGTGGATTGCAGTTCGTCGAGTTTTTCGAATTTTGGTGAACGACCTGCCAGCAAATGGCGCCCATGGTACATGGGCTCGAAGCAAAATATTTCGGCAAGATCAAATTTTCCTATCTCGAGATCAGCAACCCGGCCAACGAACCTTTCCTGAACTATCTCGATTACCGCGTCCGCCCCAGTTTCTACCTGCTCGATGCAGAAGGCAACATCCTGCACACATGGGTCGGCTTCCAAACCCAGGAACAATTCGAAGATATATTTTCACAGTACCTACCATAAACGAAAAGTCCCGGCTGCTTGTGGCCGGGACTTTTCGTTTAATCGTTCAGGGCTTTACGTTCACGCCTTCTTGGCTTTGGCCATCTGCGCCTTGACCACAGCATAGACAACGCCGACCGCAATCACGCTCACGCCCAGCCAGTTGACCGAAAGCGGCAAGTTCAACGGCAGCTTGCGGAAGAGGGTATCGAGCAGAATACCCAGAATGAACAGACCACCGAAGGCACGGTTGTGATAGAAGCAGAAGCCAGAGAACCAGGTGGGCCAGAAGGCTTCAAAACCCTGCGGAGCGGCATCGGGGCGTGGCTTGGAGAGTGCGAACACGGCATACAGCGCGCGCTGACCCGCAAAGAGGATCAAAAGCATGAAGGTGGAAAAGTAGCCAGTGGCAACGAGATAGATGACGATGCCATAAGCCGCCACAATAGCAAAGATATCGGTGTAGCGGGCAAAGGTCTGTCCCACCCGCACCGGGAAGGTGCCCACGCCCTTGACGGCATCATCCTTCATCTTGTCGATGTGCTTGCCGATGTTGATGCTGGCCACGCTCAAGCCGAAGGGCACGCCCGCCAGTGCAACCCTCCACAAATTAGAGGCATCGCCATTGGCACCGAAAGCCAGCACAAGATATACACCTGCCACCATGATGGGTCCCCAAATCAGGAAGATGGCGAACTCGCCCAGGCCCCAATACTTGAAAGGCCAGGTATACGCCAACAACACGATCGCACCAAATGCAAACAGACCTATGATGGTCGCGTTGAAGTTCGTATACAACAGGGCATAAATGCCTGAAAGCGTGGCCAACACCCCACTGGCAATGAACCAGCGGATGGAGGTGGATGTGTCCCAGAACTTCTGCACCAGCGGGTGAACGCCGTATTGCGTGCGGAAGTAGTTGTCCTTGTCCACGCCGCGGGTGAAATCGGTGTAATCGTTGAGGATGTTATTGGTGCCGTGGGCAACGAACAAGCCGACTGTCACGATCAGCCAGGGCAACCAGGCAAAGTAGTTATCACGCCACGCCAGCAAGCCGGCGATCATACAAGTGTAGACGGTTACAGCAGTTACGGC
>CAZJMZ010000138.1:0-7971 GCA_964547115.1 uncultured Anaerolinea sp.
GATACCTGGCTGATCTGGAACCTGACCGGGGCGCATGTCACCGATGTGACCAATGCCTCCCGCACGATGTTGATGAATCTCAAGACGCTCGATTGGGACCCGGCCATCCTCAAAGTGATGGGGATTCCGCGCGGGATGTTGCCGCAGATCAAGTCGTCTTCTGAGATCTATGGCTTTATCGGTTCGGGGGCGCCGCGCCCGAATTGGGGTGAGAGTGCTTCACCGTTGCATGGCGTGCCGGTGGCGGGCGATCTCGGTGACCAGCAGGCTGCCCTGTTCGGGCAGACCTGTTACCGACCTGGCGAAGCCAAGAACACCTACGGCACGGGCTGCTTCATGTTGTTGAACACCGGCGAGAAACCGGTGCAAAGCAAGGCGGGGCTGCTGACCACACTCGGCTACAAGATCGGCAACCAGAAAGCCGTGTATGCGCTGGAAGGGTCGATTGCGATTACAGGGGCCCTGATCCAGTGGCTGCGAGATAATTTAGGACTGATCCAGGCCTCGGGGGAGGTGGAAGCGTTGGCCAAGTCGGTGGAAGATAGTGGCGGCATTTATTTTGTCCCGGCCTTTAGCGGGCTGTATGCTCCGTATTGGCAGGCTTCAGCGCGCGGTGTGATCGTGGGTCTGACACGTTACGTCAACAAGGGGCACATTGCCCGTGCCGCGCTCGAAGCAACCGCCTACCAGACGCGCGAAGTGCTGGACGCGATGGAAAAGGATTCGGGCGTGAAGTTGAAGTCGCTCAAGGTGGATGGCGGCATGGTGTTCAACGACCTGCTGATGCAATTCCAATCGGACATGCTGAATGTGCCGGTCATTCGCCCGAAAGTGGCCGAGACCACTGCACTCGGCGCGGCTTATGCGGCGGGTCTGGCCGTGGGCTTTTGGAAGGATTATGCTGAACTGCGTTCCAACTGGGCGCAGGATAAGGAATGGCACCCGGCCATGAACACGAATTCACGAAAGAAGTTATACTCCGGTTGGAAGAAAGCGGTCACCCGCACGTTTGATTGGGTCGAATAAATCAACCGACCGGCGTTTTTAAACCGGGAAGGCATCCATGAACCGACAGGAAATCCTCAACGCTCTCAAGAAGAACCCCGAAGTCTCCGTGCTGATCGTAGGCGGCGGCATCAATGGCATTGGCACCTTCCGTGATCTCGCCATTAACGGCGTGGATGTATTGCTTGTGGAACGCGGCGACTTCTGCTCCGGTGCCAGCGCGGCTTCTTCGCACATGGCGCACGGGGGCATCCGCTATCTGGAGAACGGCGAGTTCCGTTTGGTGCGGGAGGCCGTGCAGGAACGCAACCGCATGCTGCAGAACGCGCCGCATCTGGTGAGGCCCCTGCCCACCACGGTGCCGATCTTCAAATACCTCTCCGGTTTGCTCAACGCGCCGCTCAAGTTTTTGGGCGGGCTGGATAAACCCGCCGAGCGCGGGTCGCTCGTCATCAAGGCCGGGCTCATCATGTATGATGCCTTTACAGACGCGCAGGGTGGCCAGCGCGCGGTGCCTCGTCACAAATTTCACGGGCGCAAAAAGTCGTTGTCCATGTGGCCGCAACTTAGCCCGCAGATCGTCAACACCGCCGTGTATTACGATGGCGCCATCCTGCAACCCGAACGGCTGGGGCTGGAATGTCTGCTCGATGGGGAGGCTGAGTCGTCCGATGCGCGCGCTTTGAACTACATGAGCATGATCGGCGGCCACGAAGATACGCTCATTCTGCGTGACGAACTGACCGACGACACCTACGACATCCGCCCGAAACTGGTCATCAACGCTGCCGGCCCATGGATCGACTTCACCAACCGCAAACTCGGCATGTCCACGCATTACATCGGCGGCACCAAGGGCTCGCACATCGTCGTCCGGCATGAGGCCTTGCGTCGCGCCATCGGTGATCATGAGTTCTTCTTCGAGAACAGCGACGGGCGCATTGTGCTCATCTATCCGCTGTATGATTGTGTGCTGATTGGCACCTCAGACATCGCCATTGAGAACCCCGACGAAGCCCAGGTGACGAGCGACGAGATCGACTATTTTCTCGACTTTACCGACCGCATCTTTCCCAGCCTCGAGCTGAAACGCTCCGATATCGTTTTCCATTTCTCAGGCGTTCGTCCGCTCCCGCGCTCCACGGCCAAATCCACCTCCCAGATCTCCCGCGACCATGCCATCGAAGTTCTCAGCGGCGACTGGACCAATCTCTCCTTCCCGGTCTACTCGCTTGTCGGCGGCAAATGGACATCCTTCCGCGCCTTCTCTGAGCAGGTCACCGACAAGGTCCTGGTCCACTTTGGCAAAGACCGTAAACGCGATACCCGGTCCCTGCCGATCGGGGGCGGGCGCGGCTATCCGCGCAACGAAGAGGAACTGAAGCGTCAGATTGAAAGCCTCTCCGCCTGGACCGGGGTGGCGCGTGAACGCCTCGCGACCCTGTTCGCCCGTTACGGCAGCCGGGCCGAAGCGATCGCCACCTTCATGAACGGCGGCACCGATTTCCTGCTGCGCACCCTGCCCGATTATTCGCGCCGTGAACTGGCCTTTCTCGTCCAGCACGAAAAGATCTGCCATCTCGATGATTTCCTGTTGCGCCGATCCATGCTGGCAATGCTGGGGCGCGTTTCCCGCGACATGGTGGACGAACTGGCGGGTGTCTTTGCCAACCTCCTTGGCTGGAGCGCGGAGCAGAAACAAGCCGAAGTGGCGCGTACCATATCCATATTGGAGGACAGGCATGGGGTCGTCCTGAGTCGTTGAGTCTCGGGAGGCGGATGGTAAAATAGCGCCCTATGAATCTATCTGTTATTGTTCCAGTCTATCGGGGGGAGTCGTTGCTCGAGCCGTTGGTCGCACGATTGGGGGCGGCACTGCCTGAGTTCGCTGAAGCATATGAAGTCATTCTGATCAACGATGGTAGCCCCGACCGCAGTTGGGAGGTCATTGAGCG
Source organism: uncultured Anaerolinea sp. (assembly GCA_964547115.1). Taxonomy (GTDB): domain Bacteria; phylum Chloroflexota; class Anaerolineae; order Anaerolineales; family Villigracilaceae; genus Defluviilinea. The sequence goes on from CAZJMZ010000138.1 coordinate 2,961, forward strand.
CCTGTCCAAAACACACCCGTGGGTGCGCGGCATCCGCCTGATGCGTAATTATGGCCAGCATAATGCCACGCTGTGTGGCATGCGCGCCGCGCGCTATGAGATCACAGTCACCATGGACCAGGACCTGCAGCACCCGCCGGAGGAAATTCCCATCCTGCTGGCCGAACTCGAAAAAGGGTTCGATGTGGTCTATGGCGCGCCGAAGAAATTGCCGCAGGGTTTTCTACGCAACCTGCTGACCGCCAATATGAAGAAGATGCTGGCGAACACCATGGGGGTGGCGGCCGTAAAGAACATCTCGGCCTTCCGCGTCTACCGCACGCACCTGCGCGATGCCTTCGAAAGTTTTCGCAGCCCCACCATGATCGTGGATGTCCTGCTCTCGTGGGGCACAGCCCGCTTTACATCGGTGCCCGTGAACATTGCCGAGGCGCGTTCATCCAACTACAACTTTGCCGGGTTGGTGCGCGCGGCGATGCTCATCCTGATCGGGTTCAGCACCAAGCCCTTGCGCCTTGCCAGTTGGATCGGTTTCATCATGACTCTGTTCGGGCTGGGCGTATTCCTGTATGTGCTGGTGATCTACTTTTCTTTGGGCAGCCTGCCGGGTTTCCCGTTCCTGGCATCCATCATTGCGCTATTCAGTGGGGCGCAACTGTTTGCGCTGGGCATCTTTGGCGAATACCTCGCGCGCATGTTCGACCGCACCATGGATCGCCCCGCATACGTCGTCCATGAAAGGGCCGGTGCGGCATGAATGTTGTCATCCTGCAGCCATCCTACATCCCCTGGCGCGGATATTTTGACCAGGTCCGCCGCGCCGACTTGTTCATCTTCTACGATGATATCCAATACGACAAGCACGGCTGGCGCAATCGCAATCAGATCAAGACCCATCAGGGCAGGCAGTGGATCACCATCCCCGTGCATTCCAAGGGCGTCACCCAGGGTGTGCCGATCAAGGATGTGCGCATTGACTGGTCGAAACCGTGGGCGAAGAGTCACCTCAAAACGCTGACCATCTCCTACGCCAAAGCCCCGTTCTTCAAACACTACCTGCCGCTGCTGGAAAGCATCTACAGCCGTACCGACGAATTGCTGGCCGACTTTACGATTCAGACGTCCATCATGCTGGCGCACGCATTGGGTTTTACCTCCACCCGTTTCATGCGCTCCTCCGAATTGACCGGCATCGATGGGCAAAAGACCGATCGTGTGCTCTCGGTCCTGAAGCAGGTGGGCGCCACCCATTACCTGTGCGGCCCTTCAGCCAGTTCCTACATGGAACCGGAAAAGTTCGCCGAAGCCGGTATCACCTTCGAGTACATGCAATACGAGTATCCGGAATATACCCAGTTACACCCGCCGTTCGACCCGTTCGTCACCATTCTGGATCTGTTGTTCATGACCGGACCCGACGCGGCCAGGTACTTTGAGAAAGGCTGAAAATGACCAACCCTGTCGACCTGGAAAAGGTCAAAAATTATTTTACCGACAAACTCAATGAACATGGCGCCACCCACAAAGGCGTGGACTATAACTCGACCGAATCACAGGAAGCGCGCTTCTTTCAACTGCTCAAAGTGATCGATGCCAGCCAGCGTTACTCTTTGCTGGATTTTGGGAGCGGCTACGGCGGCATGTATGATTATCTCGTTCGGCTGGGACATGACGTGCATTACGTTGGGTATGACATTGCCGAGCCGATGATCGCCCGCGGGCGGGAACTGCACCCGAACAACCCCGACTGTCTGTTCTCCAGCGACCTGAACGAGATCCCCGTGCTGGACTATGCCGTGGTCAGCGGTACTTTCAACATGAAGTTGGATGCCGAAAATGAAGCCTGGACCCAGGTCGTGCTGGACGCCCTGCGCCAAATGCACGCCCACACATCCAAAGGCATGGCCTTCAACATGTTGACATCCTATTCCGATGCCGACCGGATGCGCCCCGACCTGTATTACGGTGACCCCTTGTTCTTTTTCGATTATTGCAAGCGCCATTTCTCGAAGAATGTGGCCCTGCTCCACGATTACACCCTGTACGACTTTACCATCCTGGTACGAAAGTAGGGCGGGCTGGGCATGGTAGAATCTTTGTAATGTCTCCCCAACAGCCAAAGATCGATCTGGTGATTCCCGTCTATAACGAAGCCGGGGTGATCGAGCGGACGCATGCCGCTTTGCGCGTAGCGATTGACGCACTCCCATATCCCTTTAGGATCTACTATATTGACGACGGCTCGGAAGATGGGACGGTTGCAGCCCTGCAAGCCCTCGCTGCGCAGGATGCGCGTGTGACGGTGTTGGAGCTTTCGCGCAATTTCGGCCACCAGGCCGCGCTGACCGCCGGGTTGGATGCCGCGCAGGGCGATTTTGTCATTTCGTTGGATGCCGACGGGCAGCATCCCCCCATGTTGATCGTGGACATGATCAGGCTGTTTGAGCAGGGGTACGATGTTGTGCAAGCGCAACGCATCGAAGGGCGCAGGGGACTTTCCTTCAAAAGTTTCACTTCCTCGGTTTTTTACAAACTCATCAATACCATCAGCGGCACCGAGATCGTCCCGGGTGCGGCGGATTTCAGGGGCATGAGCCGCCAGGCGGTGGATGCCCTCAAGGCCATGCCGGAGTATCATCGTTTTTTGCGCGGCATGATCTCGACCATGGGCTTCAAGACCGTCATTCTGCCGTATCATGAGACCGAACGCGTGGGCGGGCGCTCCAAGTATTCACTGGGTAAGATGTTCCGCCTGGCCATGGATGCCATCTTCTCTTTCTCGCTGGTGCCATTGTATATTGGCATGAGCGCCGGGTTGATGTTCTTCTGTCTTGCCGCGTTGGAGATGGTGTATGTGTATTCCTTCTGGTGGCGGGGCGATACCTCCTCGCTTGCGCCGGGGTGGAGTTCGCTCATGTTCGTCATTCTCATTGCCAGTGGGACCATCCTGATCGTGCTGGGTTTCATCGGCGTGTATGTGGGGTATATCTTCCAGCAGGTGAAACAACGCCCGGTCTATTTTCTGAAGAAGAGGGAAAAGTGAGCACCGAAAAAAATATCTATCACCTAACGTTTCTGCGCCATGGTGAATCGGTTGGAAATGCGCAATCGCGGTGGCAGGGACAGTCCGATTATCCGTTGACCGAATTGGGGCGGGCGCAGGCTGCCGCGCTGGCCGAACGCTGGCGCGCCGAGCAGGTGCGCTTTGACCTCATCATCTCCAGTCCGCTGGTCAGGGCCAAAGAGACGGCTCAAACTGTTTCTTCAGCATTGCAGGTTCCGGTGGAGTTGGATGCGGTCTGGATGGAGCGGGATATCGGTGAAATGGAAGGGTTGACCGCTGAGGAGGTCCGGCAGCGTCCCCAGCCTCCGTATGTCACGCCATATGATGCCATTGGCGGTGATGGGGAAGGCGATTGGGCTTTGTATCTGCGCGCGGGCCGGGCCTTGCACGACCTGTTGCGCCGACCGGCGGGCAGTTATTTGATCGTCTCGCATGGCGGCATGTTGAACCAGTTGATGCATGCCATTGTGGGGATCGCCCATCACGCGAATCCATCGGGAGTACGCTTCCAATTCGAGAATACTTCATTTGCGCGAGTCACATATATTCCGTCGAAACATCGCTGGATGGTGGAAACGGTCAATGATCGCGCTCATTTGCATATGTTGAGGACCAGTTAATCATGGCATTGTCTGATGCTTCTGTGTTGAACGGCAAGATGAAAATATTGACCTTCGGTGCAGGCGCCATTGGCACCTACATTGGCGGCAGTCTTGCATTGGCCGGGCACCCGGTGGTGTTCGTTGAGCAGCCGAAAGTGGTGGACGAGTTGCGAGAGCGCGGACTGCGACTCGACCTCACCCTGGATGAACGCCGCAAGACTCACGAAGCCCATCGCGTGGACCCCTCCGCCTTTGTGATCGTCTCCTCGCTGGAGGAAGCGCTTCGCTACGGACCCTTTGACCTGGCTCTGTTTGCCCTGAAATCGTTCGACACCCGATCTGCGCTGGATGGCATGAAGCCCTTTGCGGACAAAATGCCGCCGCTGTTGTGCCTCTCGAACGGAGTAGCCAACGAACCGATGATCGCCGAAGCCCTCGGCAGCGAAAAGGTTATCTATGGCACGGTGACGACCGCCATTGGGCGGCGCGGTGCGGGTGATATTGTGTTGGAACGCCTGCGCGGTGTGGGGGTTGCGAAGGGGCATCCGCTCTCAGAGAAGGTGCACGCCGCGCTGGATGCGGCCTATCTCAACTCACGCCTGTTTGATGACGCCGCGTCGATGAAATGGTCGAAGATGCTGACCAACCTCATTGCCAATCCCACCTCTGCGATCCTCGACATGACCGCGGGGGAGGTCTTTGCCAATGCGAAATTGTACAAGCTCGAGATCGAGATGTTGAAGGAGTGCCTGGCTGTGATGGAGGCGCAGGGCTTTGATGTGGTGGACCTGCCCGGTACACCGGTGCGGGCGCTGGCTTTTGCGACGAAATTGCCGTTGTGGCTTTCCAAACCCTTCCTGGGGCGGGCGGCGGGAGCCGGGCGCGGCGCCAAGATGCCCTCCTTCCACATTGACCTGCATGCCGGGCGCGGCAAAAGCGAAGTGGAGTATTTGCACGGCGCTGTGGTGCGTGCCGGTGAAAAATACCACGTGCCCACCCCGGTGAACAAAGTGCTGACCGAAACCTTGCTGGCGCTCACGAACAAGGAAGTTCCGCTCGAAGAGTTTGCCCACCAGCCGGAAAAATTGTTGAAAAAATTATGACCATCTCATGCGGGGGCTTGCCCCCGCATGTACGTTAATTGGAATTACCCATGACCGCAAACATTCAACTGGTTTCACCGCGCTCTGAAGTGGAGATCCATCTCCCGGACGGGCGCACGCTCTCCGGTCCGCGTGGAGCGACAGTGGGGGAGTTCCTGGCGGGGTTGGAATTCGAGCCGCAATTGGTGGCGGCGATCGTCAACATGGATCTGCATGAATTGAGCTATCGCATTGAGATCGAA
>CAZJMZ010000139.1:0-1199 GCA_964547115.1 uncultured Anaerolinea sp.
TCGCCACGGCAATGGTCATGCCGGTGGTGATGGTATCCATACCGTATTCATTGCACAGATAATTCGCCTTCACCAGTGCGGCGAGATTGCTTACACCGCAGCCCGTGCCCAGCGACGAGATGGTTTCATACTCAGGCCCTTCACCCTTGCCTTTATACGGACCATCTGGCACTTCAGTGAGACGCCCACACGAAAGCGGACAGCGATAACACGGTGTGTGGCGCACGAGATAATTATCTTTGAGCGCATCGCCGTCAATGTTGTGAACATGCTCGAACGTACCCTGCAGGAAGTTGCGCGTGGGCAGAATGCCGAGCGTGTTCGTCACCTGCGGCACATACGACGTGCCATAGATACGCATGTTCGAGCCTTTCTTTACATCCGCGCCCACAGCCTTCGATGTATCCACGCTGATGGTACGCATCCCTTCAGGGTCATGCAACGGCGGATTTTTGTTTCCCATCGCAACCACGGCTTTGAGATTCTTGCTGCCCATCACCGCGCCCACACCCGAACGCGCTGCCGCACGATGCTTGTCGTTCATGATTGCCGCCATCAGCGCAAGATTTTCGCCCGCCGGCCCGATACAGGCGACACGCGCCTCAGCGGATGTTTCGGCTTTCAGGATATCTGTTGTCTCGTGCGTGTCCTTGCCCCACACATGCGCCGCAGACTTAATTTCAACCTGATCCTCATTCACCAGCACATACACCGGCTCTGAGGCCTTGCCCTCGAAGATGAACATGTCGAAACCCGTGCGTTTCATCCAGGTCGGGAATTCGCCACCCGAATTCGAGTGCGCCAGCGCCCCGGTCAGCGGCGACTTGGTGACCACCATGTAGCGGTTACCGGTCGGTGCCGGCGTGGCGGTCAATGGACCGGTGGCAAAGATGAGCATGTTCTCCGGTGAGAGCGGGTCAGCCATGGGGTCCATTTCCTTGTACATATAATGGATCGCCCAGCCGCGCCCGCCCAGATAATCACGGGCCATCTTGGGGTCCACGTCTTCCTGGGTGACTTTTCGGGTGGTAAGGTTTACGCGCAGAATTTTGAGATGCCAACCGTACATAAAAACTCCTTGGGGTGCAGGTTCAGGTTGAATGTTGAAGGGTCAAAATCGAAGGTTAATCCCTCGTGACCCTTTGTAGTTATTATTATCCGCCGGCGATCGCCGAGAAAGCTGCGACCGTATCGCCCTC
>CAZJMZ010000139.1:1299-4926 GCA_964547115.1 uncultured Anaerolinea sp.
CAAACATTTTACTGAAACCCGGGCACAAGACTCCAAATCCCACACACTATCCGGGGGCAACACCAGGAGCACGGAACTGCATGAAAACAGACCACCTGCAACCGTCCGCGTTCGCCCGTTTCAGCACCAGCCTGTTCACAGCATTTTTTATCTATATTCTGGAGGTGATCTTCGTGATCGCCTTCACGGCGCTGCTCTACTCCGGCGAACTTTCAAGCCAGGTCCCACGGGCCATCGGGCTGATTCTGCTGGGGGATGCCGTATTGTGCGGACTCGTGGCCTTGCTCAGTTCCAACCCAGGCGCGATCGCCTTGCAGCAGGATACGCCGGGGGCCATGTTGGCGGTCATTACAGCCAGCATGGTGACTGCACTGGCCGGGTCTCCATCACAGCAATTTGCCACGGTCACCTTTATGCTCGTCTCCACCACGCTGTTCACCGGCGTGATGTTCCTTCTGCTGGGCTATTTCAAACTCGGCAGCATTGTGCGCTTCCTGCCTTATCCGGTCATTGGCGGGTTTCTGGCAGGGTCAGGCTGGCTGTTATTGCAGGGCGGCATCAGCCTCATGGCCGATTCGCCGCTGGGCTGGAATTGGTTCCGCACCGGCCTGCTGATGTTATGGCTGCCGGGGCTGGCACTTGGCTTGTTGATCCGCTTCCTGTCCAGGAAGGTCCAAAAACCATATACCATCCCGCTGTTGATGATCGGCGCCTCCGCGTTTTTTTATGCGATCATATCGATGACGGGCCACTCACTGGCCGAGTTGCGTTCCACGGGCTGGCTGCTGGACGCCGTCGCTTCGAACTCCTTTTGGGAATTTCCTCTCAGCCCCAGCTTGATCTCCGAAATTAACTGGTCCGTCTACCTCTCCCAGGCACCGACCATCCTCCCCATCGCCTTGATCTGCGCGATCGGCCTGCTGCTTAACTCCAGTGGCATGGAACTGCTCATCAAAAAAGACCTCGACCTCAACCGCGAGTTGATGGCCGCCGGGTGGGGCAATCTCGGTTCGGGACTGGCTGGCGGGCTGGTCGGGTTTCAAGATGTCAGCTTCTCCACGCTGGTCCACTTCATGAGCCGGCAGCGCCGCAGCGTGGGTATTCTCACTGCTGTATTTCTCGGCGCCACGATCTTTGTCGGCACATCGTTCATTCTCTATATCCCCAAGTTCGTGTTTGGCTCGGTCCTCATTTATCTGGGAGTCGAATTGCTCTGGGAGTGGGTCGTGGCGGGCTGGCGCAAACTCAGCCGCATTGACTATTTCGTGGTGATCGCCATTTTGGGGATCATGGCCGTGGTGGGCGTGCTGCAAAGCATTCTGGCCGGGCTGATCCTGGCCGTGGCCATGTTCGCGGTCAGTTACAGCCGGGTCAGCGTGATCAAGTTTGCTTTTACCGGGCGCGAGTATCGCAGCCGCGTGACCCGTCCGCAACACGAAGGCCAGGTCATCAGCCAGCACGGCGATGAACTCTTCACACTCAAACTTGAAGGCTTTATCTTCTTCGGCACTGCCAGCGGCATCTTCGACCGTGTGCGGGAGCATGTCCGCTTGTCCCTGCCGGTGGTCGTTCGCTATTGCATCCTTGATTTTTCCAAGGTCAGCGGCGTGGATTCGACCGGCAGGTTAAGTTTCAACCGCATGATCCAATGGTGTCACGAACAGGAGATCAACCTGATCTTCAGCGGCATGACAGCTGGGCTCCAAAGTCATATCCTCTCTGAGAACCCCGGCCACACCGACACCCTGCATTTCCTCCCCAACCTGGACCGCGCGCTGGAATGGTGCGAGAACGAGATCATCCAGTTCTACCTGGCCGACCTGCGCATCAACAAAGAGATCGGCGACCAATTACAAGCCATTCTTCACGGCGAGGGCGTGGACCAATTGCTGCCCTACTTAACCCGGCGGGAATACCGGGCCGGCGAATACCTGATCCACGAAGGCGACCTGCCCGATTATGTGTACTTCGTCCACTCCGGGCAGGTGACAGCACAGCTCGAAGCTCCGGGTAAAGACCCGGTCCGGCTGGAAACCATGCGCAGCGGGCGCTCGGTCGGCGAGATCGCGTTTTATCTCGGCACACGCCGCACCGCCAGCGTCATCGCCGACCAGGACTCAGTTGTTTATTCACTTTCCATCCATGAAATGAATGAATTGGAAGCCACCAACCCAGAGATCGCCAACATCTTCCATCGCATCAGCGTGCTGCTCTTGAGCGAGCGCGTGATGCATCTCACCCGCACCGTCCGTGCATTGGAGCGATCATAACCTCATGGCTAAACTCAAACTCGACCTGCACGAAATCTACAACAAAGGGCAACAGATCGACAGCGAACTCAACCGCATCGTGGAGGAGGCTCTCGAGCGCAAGATCGAACTCGTCGAGATCATTCCCGGCAAAGGCAGCGGCCAACTCAAAAAGAAGGTGCTGCGCTTCTTGAATCAGAGTCATATCAAGAAGCTGTACCATCGCGTCGAAAAGGACGACAAGAACTTCGGGCGCATCTTCATTCACTTCAAGTTTTAAAAATATAGAGCGGGACCTTGTCCCGCTCTATCACTCATTTCCACAACTTCGCCAACTCATTGAGCGCCCGGTAATACGGCTCGATGCTGGGAATGAAGTGCGCCTCGTTCTTCGCATGCGGACCCACACCGGACTGCCCCCACACGACCGCCTGCCCGCCGGGAGCAAATCTGGCACTGGTGCCGGGTAACTTCTTTCCGATTCGCGCTTCGACTCCACCCGCAGCCTGTTTCACTGCTTCGATCAGCGCTTTCAACGCTGGATTATTCGGGTCGCAAGCCACGCCGTTCTCCATCACCGAGAAGCTGACTTCCAGGCCGTTCTCTGAGCAATAGGCTTCGACCGCTGCCTTCAGCGCATTGACATCATCTTGCGGAATCGGGCGAATCTCCACACCCAGAACCCCCTCACCTGCTGTGACGTTATACACGCCCGGCGTGCCCACGCTGATGAACGGGAATTTGGCTTGCGATTGCCAGCCATCGGCCGCTTTGAGCGTGAGGTGTTGGGCAAAGATATCGTTCAAAGCAGAGCGGGCGGCGATAAGCTTCTCGCTGAGGTCGCCGGTGCCTGCCACGCCGCTGTGCGCCTTCGCGCCGCGTGCGATCACATCGAAGCGCATCACGCCCCGGTTCTCCACGCAGATCTCGCCGAAGAGCTCGTTGCCTTTTTCACCGGTGCGTTCCCCGGCGATGAACAGGCTGGGGGTAAGGTTCAGTTCTTTCAAGACGTGCGGCGTACCCCAGGCTTCAGCTTCGCCATTCTCTTCATTACCTACCAACATCAGGGCAATGTTCGGGAAACCGTAGGGGCGTTCCGCCATGTTTAATGAAGGCTCCTTGCCCGTTCCGGATGGGACGCCCCTACCTTTCATCATATCCTTCATCCATACCAGATAAGTGGCCACGACGGTCTTCATGTCTGCTGCGCCGCGCCCGTGGAGGTAATCGCCTTCGATGCGCGGGTTGAACTGGGAGTCATCCGGCTCGGGTTCGACCACGTCAAAATGTCCAGTGAGCAGGATGGGGGTCGGTGAAGAGGCGTTGGGGAAGGTCGCATAGATCGCGGGGTACTTCCCGTCGAAATATTTCACATCCA
>CAZJMZ010000139.1:5026-7903 GCA_964547115.1 uncultured Anaerolinea sp.
TGTTGTAATCGGCACAGACGTGTTCCACATCGGCGCGCACCCGTGCTTCGTGCTCATACAGAAATTCTTTGAGCAGGTCCATCGGCACTTCGTTGCTGTCACCGATCTCCATTTTGAGGCGGGCCCGAATCTTCTCGGCGGTATTGCGCCCGCCTTCAGACATTTCAACCAACGGCTGCAGGTCGTTCCACATGTTCAGGGCTTCGGCCAGTGGTTTGATCTCGCCCAACGTCCACTTGAGGAACTCGCGTACCAGAATGGGTTTGCCCGTCAGCGGATTTTCGATCTCTGCCCGCAGGCCATGTTTGGCGGCCAGGTCTTCGTTGGCGCGAGCGCGGGTGATATCTTCGCTATCGTACCGGAAACCGCGCGCGAATTTCGAGTCGGCGTAGATCTTCAGCATGAGCAGGTAACGGAAGGTAAGGTTGGCAATATCCAGGTCGAGGCTGTGACCGCCCTCATCCACACGGATCTCCACGCGGCCCATCGGCAGGTTGATGCGCGCCATCAGGTTCTGGCGTTCCACCTGCCGCGCCATCTCTTCCGGCGGCGTGGATTGACCCGCGGCGAACAACCCCCGAGCATACAGAGATTCGAGTTGCTCGCTGGTGGTCGAGATGATGCGTTCGACCGGTTCGGAGAAACTGCGTGCGCGCACGGGCGTCCAGTTGTTGTTGCCAAAGCGCACGCCCCGGCGGACAAGGTCGTAGGAGATCTGCAGATAGTCGTTGTACGAGCGATACAGGTCGGGCAAATCCACTTCACGCGGATTAGGGAACGTGAGGTTGCGGATCGAATCGTATTCGGTGAGGATGACCGCCGCGCGTCCATCCTTGACCTGGGCCTGCATCGGCGTGGAAGCACTGGTGGCAATAAAGAGCGACGCGAACGCCCGCAGCAAACGGGTGGCTGTGATATAGAACTCCGATTTGAAATCATCCAAATGCTTGTCACCGCGCTCGCTGGCGGAGAGGTGCATGAAGTCCCAGGCGAAGAGCGGGTCGGGCAGGGAGATGTTGGTATGGATGCCGGTAGTGGCAAGGGTATCGCCGTACAGGTCCACGCACTTTTCGAGGTAACGGCGCTTGGCCAGCGACCAATTGCCGGGAATGGACTGGTGCCCGATATCGGTGAGGAACAGCAGATTACCATGCCAGTAATGCAGGCGTTCACCGAAATTCACCCCTGCGCGATGCAGGGCGTTCATCAAGGTGGCTTCCATCAGGCGGGCTTCGTACATCGCACCGCGCGGCGTGTAATATGGGCGGGTGGCCCATTCGATCATCCAGTGGAAGACTTCAAGCTGGCTGAACTGCTTCTGCCAACCGGGGAGGCACTCGGCGCGCAGATAATCCACGAACGAATGCTGGCTGGGCCCGGCGCCCACCGTCAATAACGGGCGCAAGTCCTCATCGAGCAGGTTCCATTCCTGCTCAAAGCCAGCCAGACCGCCTTGCGGTTTTTCCTGGATGGCCTGCTCGAGGGCGAGATGATATTTGTCGGCGAATTTTTGAGGAGACATGAGTAAGTTCCTAAGGCAAGATGGGTTAAGTGTTGTAGGCTATAACTTGCAAGAAAATCAATTAGGCAATATCCTGGATAAAAGAAATATCTCTGTTTTGCTCATCTGTTTCTTTTGTGGCGACCCTTGATAGCTTAATGCAAAACGAAGGATTTTAGGCTCGAAATAAGGCTTAAGGATCTGAAGCCAAAGTAGAAAAAGTAAAGACCGCCCCAGATAAATTACAGGTACAGAAATCCCTAAAAACACTAAAACGTAGAGTGTGGATACGTAGACAGGAGGAAGGGCTAATTTGGAAATCCAAAACATTGCAGCTGACACAGGGAAGGACAAGAGAAAAAACAAAATTACGCTACCAATCAAACTCATCCAAGTAAGTAAGGTTTCCGGAAGAAAACTCTTTTGGCTTAGCTGCTTTTCTTTTTTGTTTAAGAACAACTTCTCCAGATAAAGAAACCTAAACAGCAGATATTCAAACTCGTCCTTTTGCTCTTGAGAATTCTGCTCGTAACCTTCAAACGCAATATGCAACTCTAATTTTGCTTGATGTTCAAAAACATAAATTTGACGCACTACCTGCCGCTTTATCTGACTCCACCAATCCCACAACAGCATTGCTCCTGCTTCAGGACTAAACGTATCTTTAGCAAAAATCGGCACAAACTCTAGCTTATCCTTATGTTTCTCCCATTTTTTGGGATAAAGTACCTGAAAAGCACCTGGGGCAAGTCCAACGTGCAGCAACTTTTTCGTCACAGAATCGAAAACAGCAACATTGTCGACTTCATGGACAATATCTTTTTGTGGAAGTTTCAGGACGACCTTTGGGCCTATTATCTGAACATCGACAATGCTGCTCAATGCTTTCCTCTTTCGTCTTTCTATTTCTTCAAACTCTCCAACCCTTCCACCAATCTCTTGAACGCGCCCTCCGTCCGTTCGACGGGCGTGGCATACGAGAAGCGGATCCAGTCACCGCCGAAGGGCGAGAAGAAGGCACCAGGGACAACGGCCACGCCGTGATTTTCGGCCAGGTACTGGCCGAGCGGTTCGGTATCGCTCCAGCCTTTGGCCCGGATGTACTCGCCCACGTTCATGAAGGCGTAATAGCCCTTGCCGAGGATGTGTTGCATGCCGCTCTCAGCCAGTAATTTTTTCAAGACCACGCGGCTGGCATTGGTCGGTTCGATGATGGTCCTGGCGGCTTCGTTGAAACCCATTTCATAGGCAGCCATCGCCACAGCCAGCGAGAAGAATGAAGGGATGACGCCATGTGACGCGCGGGCCGTGATGAACTTGAGCACGGCTTCATCGGCGATGAGGTGGCAGTTGCGGATGTTCGAGCCACCCAGCGA
>CAZJMZ010000140.1:0-6237 GCA_964547115.1 uncultured Anaerolinea sp.
GCTTCCCATTGCAGGAGGTAGGTGGGCATGCGGTTGCGCTCTTCATCGGTGGAGGCGCCGTACAGGTAATAGGCACGCTGTCCATGGCGGGCCACGAACAAGGCCGCCAGCGGCTTGCCTTCATATTCAGCGACAAGAATTTCTGCCAGACCCTTCGGCTGTAAAAGCTCATGCGCGCGTTGATAATATTCCAGAGAATGGATGCCAAACCCATCGCGCCCGCCGGTGACAAGCATCATCTTGTGAAAGCCTGCAATGTCACCCCACGCGCGCACGGTCACGCCTTTTTTCTCGGCCAGGCGGATGTTGTAGCGGGTCTTCTGCTTCATCTTCGCAAGGATCTCTTCCTCAGTGCCGCGAATGTCAAGGACGATGGTGCGGGGCGGCTGGATGTTGTGAGGAGAAGTTTCAAGTTTCAAGTTCAAAGTTGAAGGCTGAAGGTCGCCCCAGGCATCTGGCTCAAGTTTGAGAAAGATGGCGCGGTTTTGCTGGCAGGCTTTGTCAATATCAGGCCAAAGCGCAGCGTCCACATTGGCCTTGGGAATATACCCAACCGTAAATCCCAACGGCAGCTTGCGAAATAAGATTTGCACTCCAGAATTACCACTGACCACCCGCACAGGCTTCCACCCAAACGCGGACTTCAACTCGCCCCACTCTCCGGTTTGCAGGAGGTGGGCGTTGGGGTGTTGGGCGAGGAAGTGATTCCAGTCGGCGAGGGAGACGATGGGCATGGTTCGGTTTGAAAGTTGAAAGTTAAAGGACTCGAACCGGTTGATCTAGAGGATCGATGTGATATCCGGTTGCGGGGCTTCACGAATGGTCGAACCGGGAATGAGGCCATCAAGCATGGCCGCAATGGCTTCGGCGTCGGCAGAGTGGCTGAGGAGAGAGAGTTGCTCAATGGCTTGAGGCAGGTTCGGGTGGAAGGCCGAAGCGTCCTGTTCGAGTTTGAAGATATCGGGGTGCAGGGTTTTCATCAGCGGCGTACCTTCATCCCAGAGTTCCTCGGTCAGTTTTTCGCCAGGGCGGATGCCCGTATAAGCGATCTGAATATCGCGATGTGGCTCGAGACCTGAGAGACGGATGAGGTCTTCGGCCAGGTCAAGGATGCGCACCGGCTCGCCCATGTTGAGCACAAAGGTCTCGCCGCCCTGCTCCATCGAAGCGGCCTGCAGCACAAGATAGACTGCTTCGGGGATGGTCATGAAAAAACGATACATATCAGGGTGCGTGATGGTGACCGGGCCACCATGCGCGATCTGATTCTTAAAAATGGGAATGATGGAGCCGCGACTGCCAAGGACATTGCCAAAGCGGACCACCGTGAAGGCCCGTTCGTTATCCCGTGCAGCGTTGAGGACGATCATCTCAGCGAGACGCTTCGTGGCGCCGTAGATCGACGATGGGCGCACAGCCTTGTCGGTGGAGATGAGCACGAACCGTTCGGTGTGGTGCGCCAACGCCGCGCGGACCACGTTGTGGGTGCCCAGGATGTTGTTCGTGAGGGCTTCCACGGGATTGGCTTCCATGAGCGGGACATGCTTGTGTGCAGCGGCATGAAAGACGACCTGCGGCTGATGCTGTTGAAAGACTTGCGTGAGACGTTCAGGGTCGCGCACATCGGCAATGACCGGCGAAAGATTGAGGTCAGGGTAATCGTTTTGCAGCTCGAGCAGGATCTCGAAGATACTGTTCTCGCCATGACCGAGCAGGACGAGTTGCGCCGGGCTGCGCCGCGCGATCTGGCGGCACAACTCACGCCCAATGGAACCGCCCGCCCCGGTGACCAGCACACGCTTGTCTTTCAGGGCAGCACCCACGGCTTCGTCGTTGACACGCACCGGTTCGCGGCGCAACAGGTCGGTGATATCCACTTCGCGCAGGCGGTTGACACTGACCTTGCCACCGATCAATTCATAGATACCGGGCATGGTGCGCGAGACGATGCCCTTAAGACGGCAAACGTCGTTGACCATGCGTACTAGTTGACCGGGCGCAGACGGAATGGCAATGATGACTTCATCCACGTGGTGCAGGTCGACGGCTGCTGCAAGGTCGTTGACCGTACCAATAACCTTCACACCGTAAATGGAATGTTGCTGCTTGGCGGGGTCGTCATCCAAAAACCCGACCGGGGTGAGATTCAATTGCGCCGTCTTTTGCAGTTCGCGTACCACGAGCGCCCCCGCATCCCCGGCGCCGACGACGATGGCCCGCTTCTCTTTGCCGTTCGCGCGCGCCGCCATTGATTGTTCGGCAAGGATGCGCAGGGCAAAACGGGAGCCGCCAATCAGCACCAGCGAGAGCAGCCAGTCGATGCCGAGGGAAGAGCGCGGCATCCCCGGCAACACCATGCCCGCACTAATCAGGAGCAGCATCACCCCTGAGACCAGCACCGAAGCAGTGGTGACGGCGGCAGTGATGAGGCGCAATTCGCCGGTGGAGGCGTAGATCCACAAGCGGCGATACAAACCGAAAAAATAATAGGTGGGGATCTTGATGGCGAGTGCCACACCACTCATCAACAACACGGCCGGGAAATAAAACGGCAACTCGCCCACATCGAGCCGCAAGGCAAAACTGCCCAAGACCGAAACGATGACGAGCGCAATGTCACCGATCAGCATAAAGCGATTGCGGATATGAGTGCGAGGGGCAGGCATGAGCAGGAGGATGGCCCGGGTGTCAACGCGCAGAGCGCATCCACTCCACGGTTTCTTTCAATCCGTCGGCCAGCGAGACCTGGGCCTTGAAGCCCATCACATCCGCGGCTTTTTGCGGCGAGCCCACCGAGCGGTAGATATCACCTGCGCGCGGCGCGGCGAACTCGGCTTTGGGCGCGTTGGGAAAGAGATCGTACAGCACTTCGAGCAGGTCGAGCAGGCGGGTCTCGACCCCGGTGCAGATATTGAAGACCTTGCCTGCGGCGGCAGGATGTTCAGACGCGACAATATTGGCGCGGACAATATCGCGCACGTTGATGAGGTCGCGAGTCTGGCCGCCATCGCCAAAAACCGTGATGGGTTTGCCATCGAGCAACCGGCGCGCAAAGATCGGCACGGCAGCGGCGTACACCGAGTCCGGGCGCTGGCGCGGACCATAGACATTGAAATAGCGCAAAGCAGCCACTTCAAAGTTAAATGAGTTGGTGAACATCTCTGCATACATTTCGTTGACGCGCTTCGATACTGCATAGGGCGACTTCGGCTGAAGCGGTGTTTCTTCGACGAGAGGCAGCGCTTCAGACTCCCCGTAAACTGCCGCACTCGAAGCCACCACCGCCCGCCTGACGCCCGCCCGCCGCGCTGCATCGAACAGTTGCGATGTACCGGTGAGATTGATATCGAAACAGGCCTGCGGCTCGTCCATGGATTGCGGAACGGAGACAAAGGCCGCTTCGTGGAACAGGATGTCAATGCCGGCAACAGCCGTCCCGACGTCTGAGGCGTTGCGAATGTCGCCTTCCTGGATCTCAAGGCGGGTCGAGTCGAAGTCGCGCGCCAGCATGGCGATATTCTCACGCTTGCCGGTGCTGAAGTTATCGAGAATGCGGACGAAATGTCCCTGCTGAAGGAGGGTATGCGCGATGTGCGAGCCGATGAAGCCCGCGCCACCGGTGACCAAATATTTCATTGCGGTTATCTCCCGGTCCGGCGGATGACCGTGCCGATCGTCCGCAAGATGATCTGAATGTCCATCGAAATGGTGCGATGTTTGATGTAGTACAGGTCGTATTCAAGTTTGACGCCGGTCTCGGTGACGCTGGCCACGTACCCGTAATTGATCTGCGCCCAACCGGTGAGCCCCGGCTTGACGAGCAGGCGCGCACGATAAAACGGAATCTGTCTTTGATATTCGGCCACCAGGTTTGGCACTTCTGCGCGCGGGCCCACGAGGCTCATATCACCGCGCAGCACGTTCCAGAACTGCGGCAGTTCATCGAGCCGTGATTTACGCAGGAAGTTGCCCACCCGGGTGACGCGCGGATCGTTCTCCATGGTGGCGCGGGTATTCTTCTCCAATTCCATCTTCTGATACATCGAGCGGAATTTGTAAATGCGGAAGATCGAACCGCCCTTGCCCAACCGGAATTGCGAGTAAAAGACCGGGAAACCGCTATCCACTGCCACGGCCAGCGCCAAGAACGGAAAAAGCAGCGCCAGAATGACCATGCCTGCCAGCCCGCCCACGATATCCACCACCCGTTTGAAAAGGTCATAGAAGCCGCTCACGCGCACTTCATCGACGAACGAACGCACGATCCAATCTGAATCAAGATGGTGGATGGGGACACGCCCGGTCATTTCCTCGTACAGTGTGGGCATACGGGTCACATCCACACCGCGCTCCTGCGCATCGAGAATGGTTTGAAAGGTGGAACCTTGAATATCGCCGTTGATCGCCACCACCAGGTCAGAGACTCGATAGGCGTCGATCAGGTCCAGCAGGCGGGCGCTGGTGCCCAGCACAGGCAGCCCTTCGAACGTTCGACCGGCTTTGGACTCGTCATCGTCAATGTACCCGACAATGTTGAAAGAGCGTGTGCCAAGCGTATGATACAGTTGAGCCAGCGTCTGCCCGGCCTTGCCCGCGCCGATCAACAACATGCGCCGCCGTTGCCCGGTGGTCTTGTAGATGCGGATGAAGACCTGCCGCCAGAACAGGGTCAGGAGCGAGGCATACAGCAGGAACACCCCCACCCCAATGCGCGGCAGGTCTGAATCCTGCCGGAAGATGAACACCACGGAGTATGCCAGTAGCCCAACCAGCGCCGCGATAGCAATACCCCTCAATGTCCGGCGGCTGGAGCCAGCCACGTGCGGTTCGTACAATTCCACCAACAAGACCAGCCAGATCAAAGGCAGGAAATAAAACCAGGGTTGAACATTTACGTTGACATTAACCACTCGTTCAGCCAAAATCTGTGCGCGCTCCAGCGAGACGCCCTCTGCAACAAGCCTGGTAATCTCGTCACTCAACTTAAGCTGAAGATAGCCCGCCCAGGTGGCCACCGCTGCAAAGATGCTGATGTAGGCCATCACCAGATCGCCAAAGAACAGGATCGTGCGGTGCTCACTGGGACGAAGCCGCAGCGGGGTAGTGCGAACGTTATCAGCCATATTTACTGCTTACTCGATTTCAACAGGCTCCACAGGAAGCCACTGCCCCAGACAAGGTGCATCACTGCAATGGCCACTGGCAACCCGAGAACGAGAAAAGGTTTTTGTTTTTGAAGCGCCGCTCGCAGGCCAGCCAACGTCATCACCCCAAGATATAAAGCCGCCTCAACATAGAGCAACACCCCAAAGAACGGAAAAAACACAGCCAACCCGGCCAGGCCGATGAGGCTTAACACAAAGAGCGGAGGCAGAGCCTGCCTCCAGCGAAGGGTGTCGGGGTATCTACGCAACATGCGCCATTTCCAATATCCATAACGCCAGTATTGGCGCGCCAGTTCCCACAGGGTGGAACGCGCAAAATACACCGAGCGGATGGACGGGTCGAGCCAAATTCTACCACCCGCCTTGCGCACACGCGTGTTGAACTCATAATCTTCGTTCGTCAACAGGGTCTCATCGAATTTGCCGATGCGCTCGATCAACTCACGCTTGAACGAACCGAACGGCACCGTATCCACCTCGGCCGCTTGTTTGGCGTGCCGGTAGAGCGCATCGCCCACACCCAACGGGTGCGCCGCCGCAACGGCAATGGCCTCTGCGACCCGGGTTGGTGCACCAGGCTGGATCTCCCATACACCACCGACATTATCGCCGCGCCCATCGGCCAACGCGTCCACACAACGTTGCACGTAATCAGGATACGGCTTGGAGTGGGCATCGAGCCGGATCAGGATCGAGCCTTGCGCCGACTCAATCGCGCGGTTCACAGCCGAGGGGATGGTGCGAAGCGTATTATCCACCACGCGCACGGCCAGGTCCGCGAAGTCACGTTGGAATGCGGCGATCTCGGCCCGGGTACCATCCGTTGAAAGACCATCTGAAATGATGACTTCCATTTCAGCGCACGGAAAAGTCTGCCCGCGCAACGACTCCAACAAAAAGCGGATGGTGCGCTGCTCGTTATAACAGGGAATCAGAATGGAAACTTTTGGCATTGCTACTTTGGCGCCAGTGGCAGATGGATCGTAAAACTCGTCCCATGCCCCACCTGACTGCGGACGCCAATTTTACCACCATGCGCCTGCACGATCTCTTTTACGATCGAAAGCCCCAG
>CAZJMZ010000140.1:6337-7861 GCA_964547115.1 uncultured Anaerolinea sp.
TCGAGCGCCATGCGGTGCATGCGCGCCGATTCAGTGTAGATGATCTGCGCGGCCTGCTGGCGGGCTGCAGGCGTGTTCGCTGTGTCGTCCAGAATGGCTTGTGCAAAGCCCTGAATGGAGGTGAGCGGCGTCTTCAACTCGTGTGAGACGTTTGCCACGAAATCCCTTTGTGAGCGCTGGGTCGCTTCCACGCGCTGAACCATCGAATTGAACGCACGGGTCAGGTCTTGCACTTCGTGCGGCCCGCGCGGCGGAACAGGTTGCGGCGTCTCGGCGGGATACTGTCGCGCTGCGACAATGACCTGCTGCAATGGGTCGGCCACCCACCGCGAGAGCGCAAACGCCAGAATTAACGAGAATAGTAACGCCAACGCACCACCCTGCAAGATTGGGGTAAGAAATGAATCGGCAAAGACACCCAACACTGCCACCTGCGGGCGGGGCGCCGCCGCCACCATCGTCTGGCCGGTATCAAGGCGGGCAACTGTGATGAACCATACCTGCCCATCCACATCGGCTTCGGTACGCACAGCACCAGGGATCAAAGTCCGGCGCGGAAATGGCAGAGCGGCCTGGCCGGACCGCGAATCATATACCACTGCCCGCGCCTGGTTGTACACCAATACGCGCACCCCCGCAGACTTTGCCAGCGCATCCAGAACGGCGGGATCGTTGAGGTACTGCTGCGGGTTGGCCGAAAGCGTGCGCAAGGTATCTTTGAGTTGCTGCTGGGTTTGGCGTGCCAACACCGGGTTGCGGATCAAGAAAACCAACACCACAGCCGTAACGATGACCAGCGCCACCGTGATGACCAGGGCATAACTCAACCATAACCGGGAACGCAGGGACGTGAACATATCAGGACGCCACGGTCAATTTATAGCCGACGCCTGTCACCGTCTCGATCTTCACTGTACTCCCCTCGAGCTTTTTCCGCAAATGCGCCACGTGGACGTCCACTGTGCGCGTCTGGCCGTAGAAATCGAAGCCCCAGGCTTTTTGCAGGATCTGTTCGCGGCTGAGCACGAGGCCGCGGTGTTCGGCAAAGGTGAGTAACAGGTCGAATTCCTGAGTACGCAGGTCAAGGGTGGATGAGAGGCGTTGCACTTCCCGGCGGGCCGGGTCGATGGTCAGGTCACCGAGATGGAGCGGGGCAGAGTCGTCCGCTTTGCGTTCGCCGCGCCGCAAAATGGCTTTGACACGCGCCACCAATTCACGCGGGTTGAACGGCTTGGTGAGGTAATCATCGGCGCCCAGTTCGAGGCCGAGGATCTTGTCGATATCATCGTCACGGGCGGTGAGCATGAGGATGGCGGCAGGATCGTTCGCCGCTCGCAACCGCCGACAGACTTCGAAGCCATCCACTTTGGGGAGCATCACATCGAGCACGATCAACGCCGGGCGCTCGCGCGCCACCGCATGCAACGCTGCCTCCCCATCATGCACCGCATGACAGTGAAAGCCCTCCCGGTCAAGATACAGGCGGGCGAGTTCAGTGATGGAGGCTTCGTCATCGACGAGGAG
>CAZJMZ010000141.1:0-7854 GCA_964547115.1 uncultured Anaerolinea sp.
TCCTCTTACATTTTGCCAACACCCCGGTGATACAATCCCGCCATGCTACCTGACTTCCGTGTGCGACAACGTGATTATTTGTTGGAGATCTCCCGCGCCCTCACCCAGGAATTGGATTTGGAAAAGCTGTTGGCGCGGATCCTACGCATCGCCATCGAGATGCTGGCCGGGCAGGCAGGGCTGATTGCCCTCAAGGATATGGAAGGCTGGCGCGTCGCTACCGCCCATGGAATTGCTCCGGCTTTCTTGAGCTATCTCACCCCGCTATTGGCTGATGAAAACGTTCGTGAACTGGATGTGCGTGAGCTGAACCGTATGTTGAAAGAGCTGACCTACACCGCCAGCCAGGGTTTGCTCAACGGCACTGGCCTGCGCCTTGCCACGCATGGACAAGTCATTGGTGTGATCTTCATCTTCCGCAACTACCCGGACCTTTTCACCCAAAATGACAGCATTCTCTTGCAATCTTTTGCAGACCAGGCCGCTATTGCGGTCTTCAACGCCCAGTTGTACGGGCAAGTTTCCTATGAAAAGCAAAGACTGGATGCGCTGCTCGATTCTGCCGCTGATGGAATCCTGATCCTCAACGCCGACCTGACCATCGAACGGGTCAATGATGCCTTCGAGCGTATCTATGGCCAGACGCATGATGAACTGGCCACCCGTCCTCATGATGAGATCCTCAGTTGGGTGGGTGAGCCCCAAGGCTCCACCCTGCGCGAGGCCATCGCCGGAGGCTGGCCGCTCACTCCCAACGCCACCCTCTATGTGGAAGGCGACTTGAGGCGTGAGCCACATCCGCCTCTGCCGGTGGGTGTCACTTATGCACCGCTCCTTTCCAAAGAAGGGAAACTGCGCAACGTGATCGTCAGTGTGCGCGACATAACGCATTTTAGAACCGCCGACGAGATCAAGGCCACCTTCATTTCCATTGTGAGCCATGAATTACGCACACCAGTAGCGCTTATCAAAGGCTACGCATCCACGCTCAGGCGGGATGATGCGCGCTGGGACAAACACACCATCAGCGATTCGCTGGCTGTGATCGAGGAAGAGGCCGACAGGCTGAGCAAGATGATCGATGATTTGTTGGATGCCTCCCGTTTGCAGGCGGGCGGGTTAAGCCTGAACCGGGCTGATGTGTCGCTCTCTGCGCTGGCGAAGCGGGTGGCAGAACGGTTGGGCACGCAATCGAAGAAGCATGCCATTGTGGCAGACTTTCCCGAGAAATTCCCCGTGGTGCTGGCGGACGAGACCCGCATCGAGCAGGTGATCGTCAATCTGGTATCGAACGCGTTGAAGTATTCACCGGGCGGTGAGATCCGCATCAGCGGGTTGGTGCAGCCCGAGCATGTCGTGGTGTCGGTCAGCGACGAAGGCCCTGGCATCGAAGCCAAAGACCTGCCGCACATCTTTGACCGTTTCTACCGTTCCACAAAAGCCGTCAAGCAGACGAAGGGTGCCGGACTGGGATTGTATCTTGCCCGGGCTATTATCGAAGCCCACGGCGGACGCATCTGGGCCGACGCCAGGCCTGATATGGGCGCGAGGATCTTTTTCTCCCTTCCGCGCTAGCCTGGTTTCACCCCCTACGGGAGCGCGTGAAAAAGAAGTCGGGGTGGTAAAATTTGCTCGCAACCGAAGCAGACCGCTCGTGAGTCGGAAGCGGATTTCAAATCCAATGAAGGATGGTTAAGATGGCCGGTAAAGTCCTGCCCCGTACCAAGATCGATAAGAAATATAAATGGAATGCCGAAAGCGTATACCCTTCGATTTCGGCCTGGGAAAAAGAGATCAAGCAGATCCTGGCCGATCTCCCGAAGATGCGTGAGTTTCAGGGGCGGCTCGGTGAAAGCGCCGCCGTGCTTTTGGAAACGCTGCAGGCTTCCGAAGACCTGATTCGACGGGCTTATACGGCGTATATGTGGGCGAGTTTTTCGTACTCGGTTGAGACCACGAACGCGCAGGCGGGCGGCATGCTAGGCAAGGCACAGGGCGTTTTCGGTCAGGTGTTGGCGGCCACATCGTTCATCCAGCCTGAGACCCTGACCATTGGCGAAGATAAGTTGAATGAATGGATGAGCGCCAACGATAAACTGGCGGTGTACCGTCATAGTTTTTCGGACTTGTTCCGCCAGCAGGCGCATGTGCGCTCGGCGGAAGTGGAAGAAGTGCTGGGGTTGGTGAGCGATGCGCTGGGTGGGGCCTCGAATTCGACCAGCCTGTTGACCAATGCCGATTTTAAATTCAAGCCGGTAAAGAGCGGTGCCACCACCATCGATGTAACGCAAGGCAACTACGACACCCAGTTGATGCACCATGCCGACCGCAAAGTGCGCCGGGCCGCATATGCCAGTTACATGGATCGGTATCTCGAGCACAAGAATACGCTTGCGGCCAACCTCGAAACTTCGATCAAGGCTAATGTGTTTAATATGCGTGCGCGCCGGCATACCGATACGCTTTCGGCTTCGTTGTTCAATCTGAACATCCCCACCGATGTATTCCATAATTTGATCAATACCTTTAAGGCCAATCTGCCGGTCTGGCATCGTTATTTTGCGGTGCGGCGCAAGGCGTTGGGTTTGAAGAAACTGGCCTACTACGACATGTGGGCGCCCATTACGAAGAAGAATGTCAAAGTGACATACGAAGACGGCGTGAAAATGATCTGCGACAGCCTCGCACCGATGGGCAAGGACTATGTGGATACGGTGCGGCGCGGCTGCTTCAAAGACCGCTGGGTGGATGTGTACCCGAATCAAGGGAAGGGGCATGGCGCCTTCTCGAGCGGTGTGCAGGGCACGCACCCATTCATCATGATGAGTTACACCGATGAAGTTTCGAGCATGAGCACCCTGGCGCATGAACTTGGGCATTCGATGCATTCGTACCTCACCTTCAAGCACCAGCCGTTCGTATACACCAACTATTCGCTGTTCGTGGCGGAAGTGGCTTCGAACTTCCACCAGGCCATGATGCGCGGACATTTGCTTAATACGGTCAAGGATAAGAATTTCCAGATGGCGTTGATCGAGGAGGCGGTGGGTGGGAACTTCTTCCGCTACTTCTTCCAGATGCCGACACTGGCACGCTTTGAATTGGAGACACATCAACGCGCCGAGCGCGGGGACCCCCTCACGGCCGATTCGCTCATTGACCTGATGGCTGACCTGTTTGCCGAGGGCTTTGGTCCCAACTTTGACATGGACCGCTCCCGCGTGGGCATGACCTGGGCCACCTTCCCGCATCTCTTCGCGGATTACTACGTCTACGCGTATGCCACCGGGATTTCGGGTGCTCACGCCGCCGCCGGACGCATCCTGCGCGGGGAGCCGAACGCTGTGGATGAGTATCTCGGTTTCCTCAAATCAGGTTCATCGGATTACTCGTTGAACGTCCTGCAAAAGGCAGGCATCGACCTGACCACCCCAAAAGCCGTGGAAGAGACCTTTGCCGTGATGGAAGGGTACATTGACCGGCTGGAAAAACTGGTTGGATAGTACGCAGACAAGTAAAGTTATAAACAGAAAATCTAACATCCTAAATCGGAAAATCGTTCAATGCCTCAAACACAAATAGCCTGTCCCAATTGTCGCCAGATGATCAAGGCGAATGTTGAACAACTTTTTGACGTGACGCAGGACCCGCAGTCGAAACAACGGTTGCTGGGCGGCGCTTCGAACATGGCGCGCTGTCCGCATTGCGGATACCAGGGACGTCTTGCCACGCCCATCGTCTATCACGACAATGAAAAGGAACTGTTGCTCACGTTCTTCCCGCCGGAATTGAACGTCCCATTGAACGAGCAGGAGAAGATCCTGGGGCCGGTCATCAAGAAGGTCATGGATGCCCTGCCGCCGGAAAAACGCAAGGCCTACCTGCTCAACCCAACCCCCAACCTGACCTATGATTCAATGATCAAGGTCATTCTCGGCAAGGACGGCGTCACGCCGGAGATGCTCAAGGAGCAGCAGGACCGTGTGCAGGTGGTGGAGCGTCTTTTGCAGGCGAGTTCGCCAGATGTGCGCAGTGAGATCATCAAGCAGAATGCCAAGATCCTGGACGAGCAATTCTTTGCTCTGTTCAGCCGCCTGGCTCAGAGCGCGGCGCAAAGCGGACAGGAGCCGGTGGCGCGCGCGCTGGTGGAAGTGCAGAAGCAATTGCTTGAGGAGACCGAATTTGGCCGTCAGTTAAAGGAGACGGTCGCTGAAATGGAAGTAGCCCAAAAGGCGTTGCAGGAGGCGGGGCAGGGTCTGACGCGTGAGAAACTTTTGGACCTGGTCATCGAGGCTCCGAATGAGGCGCGTTTGAAGGCTTATATCAGCATGGCGCGCGGCGGCATGGATTATCAGTTCTTCCAGTCGTTGACCGAGCGTATCGAGAAGGCGTCTGGTGATGAGCGGACGAAACTGGAGCAGACCCGCGACCGCCTGCTGGAACTGACCAGTGAGATCGACAAGCAACTCGAAGCGCGCTACAAACAGGCGCAGGAATTCGTGGAGTCGCTGCTGGCGCAGGAAGATGTGGAGCGGGCCATTCAGAACAATATCGAAGGCATCACGCAGGATGTGGTGGATATCATGAGCCAGATGCTGCGGCAGGCTTCAGAGAAGAACGATTATGTGCGCATGGGCAAGTTGCAAAAGATGCTCGAGTTGTTGCGCTCTGCATCCACGCCGCCTGAGGTGGCTTTCGTGGAGCAATTGCTCGATGCCCCGGACCAGGCCGCCCTCGAGAAGATGCTGGAGGATAACAAAGCTGTCATCAACGACCAGTTCATGCAGGCCTTGATCGGGTTGGTGGCACAGGTGGATCAGGCCGCCGAGCAAGGCAACCCCGAAGCGCAGGCCTTGAGCGAGAAGATCAACGTCATCTATAAGACGGCGCTGAAATTCTCGATGCAGCAGAACCTGTAATGCGGCAGGTAAACAAATCGAAAGCCGACCAGTTACAACTGGTCGGCTTTTTTCGTGCAACCGTATAAATCTTTAGGAAGCATCCATGGAGATACCGTTTACCGACTGCTTGGCCTATGCATTTCAGGGCTGGGCCTGTTCCCAAACCCGCTTGAACTCCTGCAAATATTGCTGCGCGATCTCCGCGTTGTCGATGATCAGGATGGTCTCGTCGTTCCGTTCCTCGGCAGCGCGGGAAAAATTATAAGAACCAAGGATCACAATGTGTTCATCGATGATAAAGACCTTGTGGTGCATCTGGCCTTCGTTGCCATCCAACCGCACTTGCATGTCCGCCTGCTGAAAGGGGTCGTATTCGGTGCCCTGGTTCGACTTTACCTGCTCCGCTTCCATCACGCCCTGTACCGTCAGCCCGGACTCATGCTGTTGGCGGAGGATATCTCCCAACTCGTTGGATGTAAACGAATAGGCCAGAAAGTGGATGCTCTGTTGTGCATTCTGCAGCAAGGGGGCGATGGTTTTGAGCACGCCGTCGTCAGGGGAGAAGAAGGTTTGGATCTCGGTGCCGTCGAGGGTGAGGTCGGGATGCGGAGTTTCGGCGCGGACCAACTCGCCGAAGAGTTTGTCGATGAACATCTCTTCGAATTCGGTGGTGTAATTTTCGGCCAGTTTGGTCGAGAAGATGCGGATCATATTGTTGTTGTCATCGTACGCACCGGAATCGGTGTAGTTCATCGAGCCGACCCAGGTTTCAGACTTGTCGATGACCATGAATTTGTCGTGCATTAGCCCGGGCTGGTTATCGCCCACAATGGGAATGCCCGCTTCCAGCAGGGCCTGCACATCGGAGCGATCCATGTTCTCGCTTTCCATCACCATGCGCACTGTGACGCCGCGATTGAAGGCATCGATCAAGGCATACCGCACGCTGTTGAGGCTGAGGCTATACACCGCCACATCAATACTGAGTTTGGCGTTGTCGATCGCCGCAGCCAGCGGACCATCCACACCTCCGGTGCCTTGCGGGGAGAGCGGGCTGGCCGGGTTGGTGAAATACAACTCGAACCATGGGCCCTTTACGCCATACCCGGCTTCGAGTTCGATGGGTGTAAGGCTGCCGGATGGGGTGGGTGGCGGGTCGGTCTCAGTGACTGGTGGCGCAGATGGTGAGGGTGTCACGCTGGAGGAGCAGGCTGTCGTCATGAACAACAGCGCGATCAGAAATTGGGCGAGGGCAGGTTTGGTGTGATTCGGTTTCATGGTGTGTTGGGTTCTATTTTTTCAGTGAGGCTTCTTTCAGGCGTTGGGTGAGCACTTTCATCACTGCCAGGCTGGCATCGGGTCGCTCACGGATCAGGCTTTCAAAACTTTGCTGGTCAATGCACAACGTGCGCACATCGCCAACGGCCACGAGCGAGGCCATGCGCGGTTCGTGCGCAATGATCGACATTTCGCCCACGTAGTCTCCGGCTGTGCGGCGGGCGATCTCGATCTCCCGGCCGTCCTTGTGCGAGCAGACCTTCACTTCGCCGCTGACGATGACGAACATCATATCACCCAGCGCGCCTTCCTGCGCGAGTTCTTCACCGTCGTTGAAGAATTCCTCCTCGGCGATCGCGGCCACCTGTTTCAGGTCCACCGGCGTGAGGGCGGCAAAGAGTGGCACGCGTTTGAAAAAGAGGATGCGGTCGATGAGCGATAAAGTCGTGTCCATGGTCTCTCCGTGGGACTGGGCATAGGCCGCCAGTTCTTGAATGAAAGGGTCAGGGTCGGTGAGCAGGCGCTGCCAGTGCGGGTCAGAAACGGTTGGCGGCTGTGTGTCGTCTTCCCAGAGTTTGGTGAGCGGGCGGATGAGCTCGCGGTATTTCGCATTGGTGGCTTCGAGCGCTTCGATGACATTGGCCTGCTGGCTGGCATCCCGGTTTTGCAGCGTATCGATGGCGAGCGTCAGGGTGTCGCGGTCACTAAGCAGACTGATGGCTCGCAAAGCCCGGATGCCGTGCAGATGGGCCTTCTCATGGAGGGCTTCTTCGAGCAGACTGAACGCTTCATTCTTCGACCAGGGCTTGATCCCGCGCCGCAGGGCCTCATACTCGCTGGAACGGGATACCGCCGCACGCGCAAATTCAAGGATCGGTTTGGGCGGTGGTGGCGGAAGATGTTCGAGCGTGAGCAGAGCCCCGTCGATAGAGGCTTCATTGTCGAGCAGGCTGATGATCTGCTCAGTGATGGCCGGGCCGAGGCCCCCCAGCAGGTGCGCAGAGTTGTGACGGGCGTGGACGTCCTTCAAGGACTCGAGCAGGGCTGGCAGCGCGGCGGGCGGGTCGATGTGGGCGAGGGCGGTGAGAATGGCGTTCTTGACCGTGGGCTCGAGTGCGCGGTCAAGCAATTCGTTGGCGAGGAAGTCAAAGGCGGCGCGGTCGCCCCAGGCGCCGAGGGCGGTGATGGCGTGCAGACGCGCATCGAGATCGCCGAGCGCGGCGGTAGCGCGGAGGTGTTGGATGGCGCGTTCATCATCATCCCTGTCCCCTTGCTTGTGGTGCAAGGAAGACTTAAGGATCGAGAGCGCGGCGGTGGTGCTGACTTTGGCATGATCGTCTTCGAGGAGCGGGGTGAGGAGTTTGATAAGGGCGGGGGAGTGCGCGGATAAAGCGCTCAGCGTGGTGATGGCTTGGGCGCGGATCTCAGGCTCGGGGTCGGAGAGCGAGGCGGCGATGTCCAACAAAGCGGGAGTGGCCTTGGACTGAGACAAGGCTTTGAGGGCAGAGAGACGTACCAGCGGGTCTGCATCGCTTAATCCCGCAGTAAGCGCAGACGTGGATTCAGGAAGCGCCAGATGACCGACGATCTCAGCCGAGACGCGCCGCACGAGCGGATCGGGGTCGCGGAGGCCGTTGAGCGCGGCTTGCGCAGCGGTGGCATCCTGACGAAACCC
>CAZJMZ010000142.1:0-5482 GCA_964547115.1 uncultured Anaerolinea sp.
TTGAGCAAGGAGGAGTACGGCTACTCCCTGCTTAAGGCGCTCTCCGATCAGGGCATGGAGATCGATCAAAGCACGCTCTACCCCCTGCTCCGCAGGCTCGAGTCGCAGGGACTGTTACAGTCCGATTGGCGCATTGTGGACGAGGCCCGTCCCCGCCGGTATTACGTCATCAGCCCGCAGGGCAAGGCGGTGCTGGCCAAACTCAAACAGGAATGGTCTGCCATGAGCAAGACCATGCAAAAGATGTTGGAATAAGGAAGGAGAATCAAATGAACTTGATCGATAAATATGTCGCTGAGGTGGGCAAGCACCTGCCGCTGCTCAAAGGCCGCGAAGACATTGAACGGGAGTTAAAGTCCACGCTGGAGGATATGCTCGACGAACGGAGGCAGGCCGGGGTGGCGGAGGAGGCGCAAGTCATCCAGTTGTTGAAGGAATACGGTTCGCCCCAGAAGGTCGCGTCCACGTATAACCCGCATCCGTATCTGATCGGGCCGAAGTTGTTCCCGTTCTTCCTGATGGTGCTGAAGATCGTGGTGGCGGTGGTGGTGACGGTGCTGTTGGCGCTGGCGGGTGTGCGCGCGGTGACGGCCACCTCGCTGGTGGGCGCGGAGTTCGTGTCGATCATCGGCAAGGGACTCGGCGATGCGCTGTCCGCAGCGATCGCAGCTTTTGGCAACGTGGTGCTGGTCTTTGCGATCCTCGAGCGCGTGTTGCCTGAGAAGGAGATCGGCGGTTTCAACGATGAAAAGGATTGGGACCCCGCTTCACTCACCCTTGAACCGGATCCTGACTCACTCAAGCGCTTCGACCTGATCGCCGAGATCGTGTTCACCTTCCTCGGGCTGGCATTCCTGAACGGGATGTTCGGATTGCCGATCTTTGCCGAGTCGTTTGCCCGCTTCATCCCGTGGATCAACATTGTGCTGGTTGCCGAGATCCTGTTGGATGTGTACCTGCTCTTCGTGGGTCGTTGGAATGTTCTGGGCCGCGTCGCCAAAGTAGTGGTGGAAGCCGCCAGCCTCAGCATCACGGTCCTGCTCATCCGCCTGCCAGGCTTGAAGATCTTCACCGATGAGGCGCTGGTTCAAGCGCTACCGGTCAGCGAATCTTTGGCTGGGGTCATCACCGCCATCAACCTCGGCGTGACCATTGCCCTGGTCGTGGTGCTCATCATTCAAGGCATCGAATTGGCCAAGGCGCTCTACGGCTTGCTGCGCATCAACTACCGCACGAAGTAAACAGACGCTCATTCACCCTCACGCCGGTGCGCATTGCGTACCGGCGTTCTTTTTGCCCATTGCCAGCGCAGGCCCGCTCCGGTAAGATGGCGTCATGAAAAAACGATTACTGCCCCTGTTGCTGGCTTGTATGCTGGCGGCGTGTCAGGCCGCGCCGGGTTCCTTTGCCACCGTCACGCCCACACAAACACCTACAGTCACACCCTCGCAGACTCCCTCGCCCACACCGACCTCCACTCCTACAGCGACTCCCACCCTCACACCGACTCTGACACCCACGCAACCGCCTCACGCCACCCGGGTGCTGATCCTGTCCATCGACGGACTCCGCCCCGATGCCATTCCGCTCGCGCCCATGCCCAATCTCATGGCCCTCATGCAAAGTGGCGCCTATACCCTCGCCGCACAGACCGTCTTCCCCAGCGTGACGCTGATCGCTCATTCATCAATGCTGACCGGGCTGTGCCCAGCCAAGCACGGCGTGAACTGGAACGATTACATCCCTGAAAATGGCTACGCCCAAGGCACCGACCTGTTCGACCTGGCCCATGCGGCAGGCCTGCAAACTGCCATGTACGTGAACAAAGAAAAACTGCGCCAGATCACCGAGCCTGCCAGCACTGACCGCTTTGTCTACGTCAACGACCGCGACTCAGTGTTGGCCGACGCGTTGCTCGCCGACTTCCCTCAGGATTTTGGTTTGCTCTTCGTTCACTTTGGCACCACCGATGGCATGGGGCATGTACATGGCTGGATGTCACCGGAGCAACTGAGTGTGGCCTATCGTGCCGATGAAGCCCTGGGGCGCATTCTGGCCGAACTCGATGCACGTGGTCTGCGCGATGAAACACTTGTCATCGTCAGCGCTGACCATGGTGGGCACGATACCACCCACGGCACCTACATGCCGGTGGATATGACCATCCCGTGGGTCGCCGCGGGGCCTGGCATCACGCCCGGAGTGCTGGCCTCCCCTGTCCACACCATGGACACCGCCGCCACCGCCGCTTATGTGTTGGGCCTGCCCATTCCCTCTGAATGGGACGGTGTCCCCGTGTACGAGGCCCTCGGTCTGCCCATCGAAAAAGAGTCCCGGCAGTGTGAGTGATGACCTGCTGATCGAAATGCGGCTCACTGACCAATGATCAACAATCCCATAAACGATCGTGAGGAACCTGATGACCGAAAGCATCATGGCGGAGATCGCTAGACAGTATCGCCGCGTGCATGAAAACCTGCTGGCCCTGGTGGATGGCTTGACCGATGAGCAGATCGGGTGGACACCTAATGAGACCACACCCTGCGTGGGGTTTCACATCTGGCATCTGGCACGTTGGGCGGATTATCTGCAAGAGATCATCAATGGGCGTGGCAGCCAGCTCTGGGATACCGAGTCCCTGGCCGCCCGTTGGGATATGGAAACCACTGGGTTGGGATACGCCCAGACCGGCATGGAAATGGACGACAAGATGGCTGCATCCCTGCGCATGCCGCGCAAGGAATTGCTTCTGGCCTATGCGCGCCGGGCTTTTGCTCTTGCCGAGCAGGCCATCGCTACGTTCACCGACGACAGGTTCTACTCGGTATACGAAACCCTGCACGGTGAGAACTGGCATGACGGGCAGATCGGTCCCATCATTTTGACCTGGATGGAACATGACAACCGGCACCTTGGGATGATCGAAGGTCTCGTTGGTGTACAAGGGTTGCATGGCAGTGCCGATAGCTAGCGCTATGAGCACAACCATTTTGAGTATTGTGTTGGGGCTGGCCGGGATGTTTGGGTGGGGCGTGTACGATTTTTTAGGCGGGGTCTTTTCCAAACAGATCGGCTCTTTCAGGTCTTTGTTCTGGTCGCAACTGGCCGGTTGGGGCTCCATTTTTGGACTGGCTTTGGTCTTCAAAACCACATTCTCTGTTCCCGTTCCTACGCTCGTTTTATCCATGCTGGCGGCCATGGTCTACTCAGCCGGATATTTGTTTTTCTTCAAGGGATTTGAGAAGGGTAATGTGTCCATCGTTGCCGCCACCATGAACCTGTGGGCCGTGTTTACCATGTTGTTCGCGTTTATGTTCATGGGTCAGTGGCTCACGCCTACGCAAACCGCGGGTGTAGCCCTGATCCTCACCGGCGCAACGCTGGCTTCACTGGATTGGACCACCCTGGGCGGTCAAAGCTTCCAACTTTCATCTGGCGTCAAAGAAGCGGCTCTCGGTGCGTTCTTCTTTGGGGTCTTTTGGAATATCAGCGAGTTGATCTCAGAACAGATCGGGTGGCTTCTGACCACACTCCTGGTCAAATTCGGGATCGTGCTGTTCCTGTTGCTGGTTTCCCTGGGCAGGCGGCAGGGGCTTGAAGTGGCGCACAGCCCGTCGAAGACCAAAATCGCGATCCTGTTGATGGGGGTGATCGAGGCTGGCGCGGTGGCGCTGGTCAATTATGGCCTGACGATTGGCGATGCGATCTTGATCACACCGATTGCGTCCGCTTTGTCGATCGTGACGATCGGCCTGGCGGTCATTTTCTTGAAAGATAAACTTTCGAAATTCCAGGCGCTTGGGGTTTTGATGGCCATCACCGGCATCATCGCGACCGCGTTCTAGCGCACAGCAGGCAGGCTCTAATGGCATTGATCATTTTCGACTACGATGGTGTACTGGCAGACACGTTGGACGATCTCATTCGCTTTGGCCAGCAGGCCTGCGATCAACTGGGTGTGCGGCATGTTGTCACCCAAAATGATTTGAGCGATCTGGCGGTCATGTCCTTTCCAACTTTTGGGCGGGCGTGTGAAGTGCCCGAACCGCTCGTGGGTCAGTTTGTCGAGATCTGCCTGCGCCTGTTCGAAGAGCAGCGCTCCCCGCCGGCCCTCTTTGCAGGCTTGGGCGAAGTCGTCCGGCATCTGTCAACCGGTCACATGCTTGCGGTCGTCACCACGAACACGTCAAAAAATGTCGACGCGTTTCTTGCATATCATGGCCTGGCGGGTCTGGTGCATGCCGTGTATGGTGTGGATACACCCGGGTCCAAGGCCCAAAAAATTTCCCTGGCGCGGGAGCGCCTGCTGACCGACCCACAGGCCCCTGTGTTCATGGTGGGCGATTCCTTGAGCGATATGCTGGCCGCCAGGGAGGCCTCTGTGACTGGCGTTGCCGTGACATGGGGCCACCAACGCCTGGAAAATTTGCTCCGCGGCCACCCGGGCCACATCGCCCACACTCCCCACGACCTGATCGCGATCGTTGAAGGATAGGCGCAGCAGCTCATCAAGGTGGAAATCGCCTGCAAGCTCCACAGACTGATACTGTGCGCGCCGCTTTTCAGAAGCCTTACTATATAATAGCTGCATCTTTTTTCTGGAGGACTCCATGCCGCATCCACTCGCCGGTCAACCTGCTCCCCGCGAATTGTTGACCAACATCCCGCGCCTTGTTTCTGCCTACTACACCGAAAGGCCAGACCCGCAAGAGACTGCGCAGCAGGTGGCGTTTGGTACGTCGGGCCATCGGGGTACATCCACGCTGGGCAGTTTCAACGAGCAACATATCCTGGCGGTGTGTCAGGCCTTGGTGGAGTATCGTCAGCAAATGGGCATCACCGGGCCGCTATTCATTGGCCGGGATACGCATGCCCTCTCAGAACCTGCCGAGAAGACCGCCATTGAAGTGTTCGCGGCCAATGGGCTGGAGATCCGCATTGCGGAAGGCTATATCCCCACACCGGTGGTCTCGCATGCCATCCTCACCTACAATCGTGGTCGCACCAGCGGGCTGGCTGATGGTGTGGTCATCACACCTTCGCATAACCCGCCGGAAGATGGCGGTTTCAAATACAACCCGCCCAGCGGTGGCCCGGCCGGGCCCGAGATCACGAACGTGGTGCAAAAACGCGCCAATGAAATATTGCGCGACGGGTTGAAAGCTGTCAAACGCTTGCCGCTCAAACAGGCGCTCGCGGCTGCCACCACGCAGCAGTACGATTTTGTCATGCCTTACATCCGTGACCTGGGCAATGTCATCGAGATGGACAAGCTCGGCGGCCTGCGCATTGGTGTGGACCCGATGGGCGGGGCGGCGGTGAATATGTGGGATGTGATCGCCGACGTGTATAAACTGAATGTTACCGTGGTGAACCGCGCGGTGGACCCGACCTTCTCGTTCATGACCGTGGACCATGATGGCAAGATCCGCATGGATTGTTCTTCGCCGTATGCGATGGCGAGCCTGATCCGCTTGAAGGA
>CAZJMZ010000142.1:5582-7836 GCA_964547115.1 uncultured Anaerolinea sp.
TGGACCACTGACAAGGACGGCATCATCCTGGATCTGCTGGCAGCGGAGATCACGGCGCTGACCGGGCGCGACCCGGGTTTGCATTATCGGGAGTTGGCGGTGAAGTTTGGCGCGCCGGTGTATCAACGCATCGACGCGAAGGCCAACACGGCTCAAAAGAACGTGTTGAAGAAACTCTCGCCCGAGGATGTGAAAGCCGAAACCCTGGCCGGGGAGAGGATCGTGGCGCGCCTGACCAAGGCGCCCGGCAACGGTGCGGAGATCGGTGGGTTGAAGATCGTCACCGAGAATGGCTGGTTCGCGGCGCGGCCCTCGGGCACGGAGGATGTGTACAAGATCTACGCCGAGAGTTTTGTGGATGAAGCTCACCTGCAACGCATCTTTGCCGAAGCGCAGGAGATCGTAGGCGCGGCCTTCAAGGCGGCCGGCGTATAGAGATCAAAACGGGACTGTGAGTGAACACAGTCCCGTTCTTTATTACAACATACTGATTAATAAAGATTGGCTTACTCTTCGTACCCATTCGGATGTTTGACATGCCAGGCCCAGGCCATTTCGATGATCTGGCGCAGGTCTGGGTAGCGCGGTTCCCAGCCGAGTTCCTCCATGATCTTGTCGCTGCTTGCAATTAGGGTAGCCGGGTCGCCGGGACGGCGGGCGCCCACCACAGCGGGGATGGGGTGCCCGGTCACTGTGCGGGCGGTCTCGATCACTTCGGCCACGCTGAAGCCTTTGCCATTGCCGAGATTGTAGGTGCGGCTGCCCTGGTCGAG
Source organism: uncultured Anaerolinea sp. (assembly GCA_964547115.1). Lineage (GTDB taxonomy): Bacteria > Chloroflexota > Anaerolineae > Anaerolineales > Villigracilaceae > Defluviilinea. Next base: position 6,356 of record CAZJMZ010000142.1, read on the forward strand.
GGCGCGTAATGCGAGAATATGTGCGCTGGCAAGATCAAGCACATGAATGTAGTCACGGACACAGGTGCCATCGGGGGTGGGGTAGTCATCCCCGAAGACGGTGATCTTCTCGCGCTGACCCAGCGCGACCTGTAAAACGAGCGGGATGAGGTGGGTTTCGGGGTCATGCATTTCGCCCAGGTCGGCGTGTGCCGCGCCGCAGGCATTGAAGTAGCGCAGGGCGGCAAAGCGGAAGCCGTAGATCTTATCCATCCAATGCAGGAACCGTTCGATGATGTATTTCGATTCGCCGTAGGGGCTGCCCGGCACAATACGTTCGCTGGCTTTGATGGGGATCTCTTCCGGGTCGTCGAACAGGTTGGCGGTGGATGAAAGGATGAAGCGGCGCACGCCATGCTCCACAGCGCTTTCGATCAGGTTGAGCGCATTGCGGACATTGTCGGAGAGATAGAGGAAGGGTTTTTCCATCGATTCCCCGACGAGCGTGTTCGAAGCGAAGTGCATGATGCCATCAGGCCGGTGTTTGGCGAGGGCGGCATCGATCACGGCACGGTCTTTCAGGTCGCCGAGGATGAATTCGGCTTTGGGGTGGACGGCGGCGCGATGCCCCTGTTGGAGGTTGTCGAAGACGATCACCTCATCGCCGGCCCGGATCAATTCAGAGACGACGGTGCTGCCGATGTAACCGGCCCCACCTGTAACGAATACTTTCATGGTTTCACCTTTTATCGAGAGATTTGCTGGAATTGTACCTGAACGAGCCGGATATGAAAGCCTTGCAATGGAACCTTGATGCTGAAAACCATTCCCTCGTCAAGGCGATTATGAGAAAGGCCGGTCGGAGCAAGTAACCGGTTCTGGTTGTAAATCTGACTTAAGACCAAAACCGAAACTATTCCACAACAAAGACCTCATCCCCGGCGAAGATCTTTTTCAGCGTGTCCAGCAGGGATGCGTAGGTTGGGTCATCCACATCGAAGTCCACCTGGACGGTTGCCAGCGCTTCATTGCCAAACTCGGCCACCACCTCCGGCTGGAGGGTGGCTGTGAGGCGGTTACGCGTCAAATGCACGGACTGGAGTCCGCCGTAATGACCCTGGGATTGGTCGTTGATCTCGAAGTAGTAGGCGCTATTAGCAAACTCGATGCTCCGTGAGAACATCAAGACCGAGGGTTCGTCTGGGTTGGTCTCCGGGTCGGCGAACAGGACGTTGGCAAGCCTGTCATCGGCGGAGGCTTCGACATAGAGGGCAGTGAATTCCATGGTGGGACTCCTGGAAAAGCCAGAGACCTCAGCACATGTCTGAGGCCTCGTTTGCTTCCGTTTCCTATTTCACGTCCACCAGTTCAACATCAAAAATCAGTGTCGCGTTCGGCGGGATGACGCCGCCTGCGCCGCGTTCGCCGTAGGCCAGGTCGGGTGGGATGATGAGTTGGGCCTTGCCGCCGACCTTCATCAGGGCGATGCCTTCGTCCCAGCC
>CAZJMZ010000143.1:0-7820 GCA_964547115.1 uncultured Anaerolinea sp.
GGCGGAATCGCCTGCGCCGACTCGAGCACGCTGCGTTCGGGCGTATCCTGCGTAATGCGCGTGGGCAAATATCCGGCAGCCTCCGTCCAGCGGCGCAGGAACTCGGCCTCCATGAGGAATTCGGCCAGTTCGGTGGCGACTTGTTGCTTCTCAGGGGCCGCCCCCGCCAACGACCACATCCAGCCATCGGCAAAGGTATGAGGCGCGTTCAAAGGCGGAATGGTGTCAATGGGCAGATTCTTCTGCGCCGACCAGGCAATTACCATGCGGGCCCGGCCGTCGCGATACAGTTGAAAGACATCTTCATCCGTTTTCAGATCGAGCAAGGAGGGCGTAAAGGTGTTGGTGGTCAATCCCGCCTGAAGAAAAGATAAGGTCTGGGTGAGCGGGGCTTCTTCGAGCATGGGCCGGCCCTGTTCAGTGATGAACCTGCCCCCGGCCGATACATACAACGACAACAGCACCAGCGCCCGTTCGTCACCTGCCGCAAAGGATAACGGCTCCTTCAAGGCGAATACCGCTTCCCAGGTTGAGAGTTCAAGGTCGGGGCGGTGGAGAAAGACCAGGGCATCGCCTGCGAACGTCAGGCCATAGCCAATGCCCTGGACGTGCCCCAACTCGCGGGCATACGGATACCAATTGGGGTCATCGAGCAGGGTGGAGAGACCATCCATGGGATGGAGCAGGCCTTTGCTGACGGCCAGTTCCATATCGGCATGCGGGAGGGCGATCAAGTCGGGCAAAACGGATGGGGCGGCGGCACCGGCCAGGGTCAGCGCCTCGAGCAGGCTGGCATTGCCTGCTTCGGCCTTGATGCGCACATCCAATTGCAGGCCGGGGTGCGCGGATTCGAACTCTTGCAAGCGCTGGTTGAGCAATTGCGCGGCGGGCGTATCGGCCGAGGGGTCGAAGCGCGGCGGAAGCCAGATGCGCAGAATCTGCGGCCCGGGTGACAGGGTCGCGGTGGGTGTCATCAGCGGGGAAGGCTGAGGGGTGGACGAGGTTGGGGAAACAGGAGCAGGCGTCGGCTGGGAAAGCAGCGGCGCGAGGGCGGCGCATCCAGCCAATGCGGTGAGAAGTCCCAGATATGCAATTCGACGAACGAAGGCGATCATCCCAGGTTGACAGGCGCGCGCAGGAGCGCAGTCAGCAATTTGACCGAGTTCTGCACATCGGTGAGGTCCACCATTTCTGAGGGCGAATGGACATAGCGCGTGGGGATGGAAACGCAGCCAACCGGCACACCGGCCTGGGTCAGTTGCATGGCCTGGGCATCGGTGCCGCCAAAGAGCAGCACTTCACGCTGATAAGGGATCTTGTTCTTTTCAGCGACACTGACCATCCACTGTGTGACGCGCGGGTCGGAGATGGCGCCGCTATCTTTGAACTTGATGCACGGGCCGGCCCCGAGGCGCATTTCCATTTTGGCGGCGTGCGGCGTATCGGCCGTGGGAGTGACATCGACGGCAATGCCAAGATCGGGGTTGATCGAATAGGCAGAGGTTTTAGCGCCGCGCACACCGACCTCTTCCTGTGTGGTGAAAACGAAATAAACATCATGGATGGAGGTCTTGAGCGCGCGCAGGGCTTCGATGGCCACCAGCACACCCACCCGGTCATCCATCGATTTGGCAACGATGCGGTTCCCCACCTCGGTACAGGGACGGTCAAAAGCGGCCACATCGCCCACTTTGACGGGGCAATCTTTGCGGCTGGTGGCACCGACATCAATATAGACTTTATCGAGCGACGGGGCTTCGTGCACCCGGTCAAAACTATCGTATCCGATGATGCCGGTGACCCCGTTGAGGAAGCGCACCCGCCCACCGGTGACATATTTGCCGAACACACCGCCCAACGGCGAGAAGCGCACAAAACCGTTCGCATCGACATGCGAAACCATCAGGCCGATCTCGTCCATATGCGCGGCGACCATGATGCGTTTGGAATCTTTGGAAGCCTTGGTCGGTTTTTTGCGTGCGATAAGGTTCCCCAGTGCATCGACCTTGACCTCATCGGCCAGCGGCTTGACCTCTGCTTGCACCAGTTTACGGACGTTGTCTTCGTAGCCGGAAGGGCCAAAGGTTTCGGTGAGTTGTTTGAGGAGTTGTTTCATGAGAGAGTCCTTTATGCGGTTGCGTGTGTCAATCCAGGCGGAAAGTCTCGCCGTGGGAATAGGTCTTTTCGCTGTTATGCGTGAAAACATGCACCTTGCTTTTGCCCATGACCTGCCATTCGCCGCCGAGCGAGCCAATGAGCGCGGTGTCTTCGTCGATGCCAAGCATGCGCTGGCCAGCCTTGAGTTGTGCCTTGAGGGCGGCGATCAGCGGTTTGAACATGAGCGGTGCGGCGTCAAAGTGCGGGATGACAAATTCTGCAGGGACCACATCGAAGCCGGTGCTGGTGCCAAACAAGCGAAAGCTGGGAATACGCTTCGCCAGGATCATGGCGCCCGCAGAACAGCCGGCATAAATGGCGCCGTTGCTCCAAGCCTTTTGCAGAGCAGCCCAGGCCTGTGAGCCATTCATGGTCTCGAACAGATAGCCCGGGTTGCCGCCGGAAAAATAGATGAAGTTGGCGTTCTCCAACGTTGCAAGATATTGCTCATCGTTGGCCGAGGCTTTATCGATGATGGGCAGGGCGGTCACGTCGGCGCCGAGTTTGGTAAAGTGCTCCACACCCATACGCGACCAGCGACCGGTGCTGGCATCGCCTTCCTGCCCGGCGGCGGTGGGCAGACACACCACGCGCGGCCTTTCGAGTTTGAGGCTGTCAAGCAGGTAGCGGTCCACTGCATTCATAACCGGCAGGTATTCGCCGGAACCAACCAGGGTAATGAGTCCGTTCAAGGGGTACCTCTAAAATTCAAAGAAAAAAACAGCTTATAAAATTACCGGCTGGCAAGCAGCGCAGGTGTGATGCGCTTCAGCGCGGCATGGAGCAGGGCCAGCGTATTCTTCCAATCGTCCACGCGTGAGACACTGATCGGTGAATGAGTGTAGCGATGCGGTACCGAGACCGAAACGGTCGGGATGCCCGCCAGCGCACGTTGAATGGCGCCCGCATCCGTGCCGCCACCACCGGGTTGGCGGAATTGGTAGGGAATGGCTTCCGCGTCGCCCACGCTGCTTAGAAAGCGAACCAGCCGGGGGTCGTGCAGAGTCGAACCATCTGCGATGTAGATCGCGGGTCCCAGACCAAGCTTGGTGTTGTAGTTCATGTTCTCGCCGCCCTCATGCACAGGCAGGTCATGAGCGGGCGTTGAGTCGATGGCGATGGCCATATCCGGGTTGAAATATTGAGCGGCTACTTTGGCGCCGCGCAGGCCGATCTCTTCCTGCACGGTGAATGCGGCACACAGGTCAATGTTGGCGGGTGCATGTTTGAACAGCTCGATCAGAGTCGCCACACCGATGCGGTCATCAATGGACTTGGCCATGATCGACGGCCCTACCCGGCGGTATTGCGTGGCGAACCCGGCCCGGTCACCGACCTTCGCCTTGCCGTTCAGCCCCAGGTCAATACGCAGGCCGTCCACCGGCACTTTGCGCGCACGTTCACCACCGTCCATAAGATGCACGGGCTTGCCGCCGATGATGCCGGGCGTGCGGTCCTTGCCGACCAGCACCTGCTTGCCAACAAGATGCCGGGCATCGATGCCGCCGACCGTTTCAAAGCGATAGATACCTTCGCCTTCATCAGCCACCAGCATAAAGCCGACTTCATCCATGTGCGCATCAAGCATGACCTTGACCCGCTTCGCCCCTCGTCCATGCCTGGTCGCCAGCACATTGCCGATGGCGTCCACCCGAACCTCATCAGCATGGGGCTTGATGGCTTCCAATACGAGCTTGCGCACTGCGCCCTCATCACCCGAAACGGCAATGACGTTGCATAACGTTTCCAATAATTTCAGTTGAGCGTTTCCAAAGGTTGGCATAACAGTCCTATATCATTCCCACACGATCGTTTCGAAAAAGTTTTCATCGAGCGCGGCAATGAACTCAGCCAGCAGCCGCCCGGCCCGCTGCACATCCTTGACCGCCACCGACTCGACCGGTGTATGCATGTAGCGGATGGGGAATTCCACCAGCGCAGTGGGAATGCCCTCTGCCGAAACCTGCATTGGGTAGGCATCGGTGCCGGAATGGTTGGCGGTCACATCGTGGAACCAGGGGATCTCCAAACGGTCGGCCAGTTCGGTCAGTTTCTTGTGCAAATACGGGTGCATGTTCGGGCCCATGCAGATGCCCACGCCCTTGCCCATGTTGTGGGTTTGCCACCCACTGGCGCCGGGGCCTTTGGCGAACGTCCCATCCACTGCGATGGCAACCTGTGGACGGATCTGGTGCGCCGAAGTATATGCCCCGAGATAACTGGTCTCCTCTTGCACGGTCGCCACAGCCCACACATCCCACACATGCGGCTTGGACTGTAATTCCTCCAGGCACACCGTCAACGCCGCCACAGAGGCGCGGTTATCGAGCGTATGCCCTGAGAGCACCTCCCCCGCCAATTCGAGCGGATCATTTGCGAAAGAGACCAGGTCGCCCACCTTGACCTTTTTCTCCACCTCGCGCGGCAACAAGCCGGTATCCACGAGCAGATATTTCATTTCGAGCACGTCATTGCTGCTCACCGAATCGGGCAACTGCCGGGCGGAGGGCATGGCGATCACACCGGGCAGTTCTTCACCGCTGCTGGCATGGACGGTCACCGCCGCGCCGGGCAGCACACGGATATCGATGCCGCCCAGGTTCGTGAGATGCAGAAAACCGCCTTCCACTTTGGAGACCATCATGCCGATGGCATCCATGTGGGTGGCGATCATAACCGCAGGGCGCTGCCCCTTGGCCGGGGCTGTGCCGCGCTTGAGCCCATGCAGGGAGCCGACGCGGCTACGGGTCACTTCACTGACCAGCGGGCGCCACTTCTCGGCAATGACAGCGGCGATGGGCGCTTCATGTCCTGAAACGCCTGAAACAGAGATCATGGATTTCAGGAAAGGGAGGATATCGGTCATAGGGTTATGGGGCGGGCGTGGTTGGGGATGGGAAAGGAGTCAGGGAGGGCGTTGAGGTGGCCGTGAGCGTCACAGTCGTGGTGGCGGTGAAGGTGTTGGTCGGCACGCCGGTGCTGGTAAAGGTCGGCGTGACCGTAAACGTGGACGTGGGGATGAACGTGCTGGTAATAGTGGGTGTGGCGGTAGAGGTGCCAGTGGGCGTGGCGGTGCCGGTCGCCGTCAGTGTTGGGGTGGGTGTGAGCGTCACTGTGGCGGTGATAAAGGATGGTGTGAGGCTGAGCGTGGGAGTCGGCTGGGTCCCGGTCATGGTGATGGTGGGCGTAAAACTAAGGGTGGCAGTGGGCGTCAATTGATTTGGGTTGGGGCGCAGCGAGATCGCTACAAAACCGATGCAATAGCACGGGATCGTTGCGAGGATGATGGAGATGAGGATCAAGCGGCGGCGTGCGCGCGCATCAGAAGTTTCGGCCATGGTGGGTAGATTATAATCCAACCTAATGATTCCCCTTTCACTCCGCATGACGGGTTTTCTCTCTTATCTCGACCCGGTCGAACTGGATTTCACCACCTTCGAACTGGCCTGTATCTCAGGGCATAACGGCGCGGGCAAATCATCCCTGCTCGATGCGATGACCTGGAGTTTGTTCGGCGAAGCACGCGGCAAGAGCAGCGACGTCATCAACCTGAATCAGGAAGTGAAAGCCGCCGAGGTCATCTTCACCTTCACCCACGAGAAGAACGTCTATCGTGTGCAGCGCACCTTACCGCGCGGTAAAAGCACCGTGCTGGAGTTTCAGGTCCAGAGTGAAGCAGGTTGGCGTACACTCACCGAGAAGACCACCCGCGATACACAAGCCCGCATCGAAAACACGCTGCGGCTCGATTACGAAACCTTCGTCAACGCCTCGTTCTTTTTACAAGGCAAAGCCGACCAGTTCACACAACAGAACGCCAGCAAACGCAAGGACGTGCTGAGCAATATTCTGGGTTTGGAGGTTTGGGAGGAATACAAAGCCCGCACCGCTGAGAAACGCAAAGCCATTGAGCAGGACGTGGACGAGATCGATGGGCGCATCGCCGAGATCGATACCGAGCTGGCCGAGGAACCGCAAAGAAGACTGAGGCTGGAGGAACTGCAAGGGTCGTTGCAGCAGGTGGCGGCGGCGCGTGAGGCGCAAGAGTCCGCGTTGGAAAATATCCGCAAGAGTGCGGCACTCATCGCTGAACAACGTAAATTGACAGCCACCCTCCTCGCCGGACTCGAACGCTCGCGCACGGCTCTGACTTCGCTTGAGGCCCGCCTCGCTTCGAAAGAATCCGACCGCGCCTCCTACAGTGACCTGCTCGCACGGGCCGCCGAGATCGAGGCCGCGCACAAAGCCTGGCAACAAGCCCGCAAATCTGTGGAGGCCTTCGACAAACTGGCGGGCCAATTCCGCGAACATGAAAAAGACCGCGCGCCCCTGCTCGAACGCATCGCCGCTGAAAAAGCGCGGCTCGAAGAGGAACTGCGCTCCCTGCGCGCCGAAGAAACAGAGATCAATGAACAGGTCTCTGCCAACAGCGAGACCGCGGCTGAGATCGCCCGTGCCCAGGAGCAACTGACCCAGGCCGAGGCCCGCATCGCTGAACGCGCCGACCTGGAAACCCAGCGCAACACCGCCCGTGAGCGCCAGGCCGCGTTGAAAGCGGAGAACGATACGCTCAAGGCGCAAATGGATGAGTTGAAGACGCGCATTGACCGGCTCGAGTCGGCTGAAGGCGCCGAATGCCCGCTGTGCGGACAACCCCTCAGCGACGAGCATCGTGCCGCCACTTTACAAAGCCTCAAAAGCGAAGGCAAGGAAAAAGGTGATCGCTACCGTGCCAACACAGAGGCATCAAAGACTCTCGCGCAAGACCTTGCGAAGCACGAAACACAGATCGTCAAATTGGCTACCGCCGAAAACGAGCGTGTGAAATTTGTCAGCCTCATCTCACAACTCACCGAACGCATGGACCGCCTGCAAGCCCTCGCCAGCGATTGGGAAACGGCCGGGCGCAAACGTCTGAAAGAAGTGACCAAACTGCTCGAAACCAGCAAGTACGCCGCCGAAGAACAGAAGCAACTTGCCAAACTTGATAAAGAGCTGGCCAAACTGGGCTACGATGCATCGGCACACGATGAGGCTCGCAATCAGGAAAGCGAACTCCGTGCAGTGGAGGAAGAACACGCCAGTTTGAAATCTGCCCGCGAAGTGAGCAAACAGATCGAGGGCGAGATCGCGAGCCTCGAAAAAGAACGTGCCGAACGCCAGGTCGAAGTCCGCAGCCTGGAAGCCGATTACCTTTCAGCGAAAGAAACACTCGCGCAGACCGAAGCCCAATCACCCAATCTCGAACAGGCCGAACGCGAATTGTTCGCCCTGCGCGAGCGAGAGAACAGCCTGCGCGGCGAACTGGGCGGCGCCCAACAACGTGTGGATATTCTTGCCACGCAACGCGCGCGCAAAGCCGAATTTCAAAAAGAACGCGAGACCCTGCAAAAGCGCATTGCCCAACATCGCACACTTGAACAGGCCTTCGGGCGCAATGGTGTTCCGGCTTTGTTGATCGAACAGGCCCTGCCCCAGATCGAAGATAAAGCCAATGACCTGCTCGACCGCCTGAGCGGCGGCGGCATGTCCATCCGCTTTGTGACGCAGATGGAATACAAAGACAAGAAACGCGACGATCTCAAGGAAACGCTCGATATTCAGATCAGCGATTCGGCCGGCGCACGCGCCTATGAAATGTATTCGGGCGGCGAAGCCTTCCG
>CAZJMZ010000144.1:0-7804 GCA_964547115.1 uncultured Anaerolinea sp.
CCGTGAAAAAATTCCGCACCAGGTCCAGTTCAAAAAGCACCTGCTTGAACCACAATTCGTAGGCCTGATGGATGATGATGAATAACATCTCATCGTTGCCGTCCTCCATCTTTGTGAAACTGCGCGGCTGCTGACTGTTCAAGATCTTGTCGAGTTGAATGTATTCGCCGTAATAAAGGTCATCCATATCAAGGGCTCCTTCGTGGTTAAGAGTTTCTCTGAGTATAATCCCGCCCATGTTAAAAGCCCTGATCTTTGATTTCGACGGACTTATCCTCGACACCGAAACCCCCGAATACCGCACCTGGCAAACCATCTATCGCGAACACGGTTTCGAACTTCCGCAAGATGAGTGGAGTCGCATCGTGGGCGGATACGGCCTCTCGAACTTTGACGCCGCCGACCATCTCGCGCATCTTACTCAGGGACGGCTGGACCCTGCCCCCCTGCGCCAGCGCCTCGCTGAAGAATCGCTGGCCATCATCCATGCCCAGGCTGCGCTCCCTGGCGTGCATGCCATGCTCGAAGCCGCCAAAACCCATGGCCTTAAGCTGGCCATCGCCTCCAGCTCCCCGCACTCATGGGTTGATGCACACGCCGAGCGCCTTGGCCTTCTCCACCACTTCGATCAGGTCATCTGCGCCGACGATGTGGCTCCTGGCAGGACCAAGCCGAACCCAGACCTATTCTTATTGGCGCTGGAGCAGCTTGGGGTGGAGAAAGAAGCGGCGGTCATCTTCGAAGATTCACCCAATGGGGCCCTGGCTGCCAATCGTGCCGGCGTCTTTGTCGTCGCTGTGCCCAATCCTGTCACTGCCTTGTTGGATCTTTCTCATGCCGACCTGGTCGTCAATTCGTTGGCCGAACTAACCCTCGCTGATTTACTGAAACATTTCGAATAAAAAACAGCCCGTTGATATTGTCAACGGGCTGTTTTTTATTCAATAAGGCTATTCCGGGCGTAGATGTGTCAGCGCCGGGCGGCCAATGGGGTACACGTTGAAGCCGATCTCAAAGACCTTTTTCTGATCGAGCAGATTGCGTCCGTCAAAAATGAAGGCCGGTTTGGACATAACCGCATGCAGCCGTTCGTAATCGAGCGTTTTGAATTGCTCCCATTCCGTGAGGATGGCAATGGCGTGTGCACCTTCTGCGGCTTTGTAGGGGTCGGGTTCGAATTCAATGCGGCTGGACAGTTCGGGGCCAAGGTCGTATTTGGCATTCTCGAGCGCGTGGGGATCGGTCATCACCACAGCGGCATGTTCATCGAGCAGCACGCGGGCCACTTCCAGGGCGGGTGATTCGCGGGTGTCGTTGGTGTTGGCCTTGAAGGCGGCGCCGAACAAAGCCACGCGTTTGCCGGCGATGGTGTTGAACATGGCATGGATCATGTTCGAAGCGAAGCGATGCTCCTGCCAGCGGTTCATGGTCACCACCTGCTCCCAGTAGCGGGCTACTTCGGGCAGGCCGTAATACTCGCACAGGTACACCAGGTTCAGAATATCCTTCTCGAAACACGAGCCGCCAAAGCCCACGCTGGCGCGCAGGAAGTATTTGCCGATGCGGTTATCGAGACCGATGGCATGCGCCACTTCGCTGACGTTCGCTTCGGTCTTTTCGCACAGCGCCGAGATGGCGTTAATGGAAGAAATGCGCTGCGCCAGGAATGCGTTGGCCACCAGCTTCGAGAGTTCGCTTGACCACAAATTGGTGGTGATGATGCGCTCACGCGGCACCCAGTTGGCGTACAGGTCCACCAGCGCCTGCACCGCCTTTTGACCTGATTCGGTCTCGCGTCCACCGATCAGTACGCGGTCAGGGTTTTCCATGTCACGCACAGCGGTGCCTTCGGCCAGGAACTCGGGGTTCGAAAGCACATCGAAGTGCAGGCCCTGGTTATTTGAGTTGAGAATGGTCTCCATCGCTTCTGCGGTGCGCACAGGGAGGGTGCTTTTTTCCACGATGATCTTGGAATGCGTGGAGTTCTTGAGGATCTGGCGGGCGGTCTTTTCCCAGTACTGCAGGTCGGCGGCCTTGCCGGCACCCTGACCGAACTTCTTGGTGGGCGTGTTGACGCTCACGAAAATGATATCGGCCTCGGCAATATGCTTATCCACATCGGTGGAGAAGAACAAGTTGACGCCGCGCACCTTTTTGACGATCTCATCGAGACCGGGTTCATAGATGGGCAGTTTATCCGATTGCCATGCGGCAATGCGCGCTTCATTAATATCCACGATCACGAATTTGTGTTGGGGGCAGTGGCTGGCCACGATGGGAATGGTGGAACCGCCGACGTACCCCGCTCCGATACAGAGAATGTTAGACATACAAATAACCCTTTGCTGGTATGAGTTTGATGGCGACACATGCACGCGCATGTGTTGTTGTGAAGCCGCTTTTTCGAAAAGCGACATATATGAGACGCTGAAAAGTATAGCATGGTTACCGACCCCCTCTTATGACATTTGGCGCTGTTTCTTTACTCTTTTGTTACTTCCCCATACCAAAATCACAGAAGCCGTCCACATTGGGACGGCTTCTGTGATGGTTCAGGTTGTTTTTAGCGAGGTTGACCGCGTTGCATGGGGCCAATGCGGAAGGGCCGCATCATCTCGTTATCCTCATGCTCCACAATGTGGCAGTGCCAGACGAATTGCCCCGGCGTGAGGAACTGTGCCTTTACACGGGTCACTTCGCCCGGATAGGCGATCACTGTGTCTTTGAGGCCGGTTTCCCATACTTCCGGCGGGCGCGCAGCCCCCGCCAATTGGACGTTGAGGACACCGCCCATGCCGTCTTCGGTGAAGGTGATGGGCTGGCGGTCCACCACTTCGAAAGCCACTTCGTGAACGTGCATGGGGTGGGCATCGGCGGTGAAGTTGTAGAACTCCCAGACTTCCACTGCACCGAGGGCGGGGTTTTCGGTGACCGGGTCCATCCACATTTTGTGCATGGCCATGCCGGCATTATCCACAGTGCCGAGCATGGCTGCGGCCGGGCCATCCCAGTTCGCAGACATTTGCTCCATCAGCGCAAGCGGACGGGTGACTGAGGGTGTGGGTAGTGGGGCAAGCGCCGGCAGTTGCAGGAATTCGGCCGGGGTTGAAGGATCGGGCGTAAGGGCGGGGCCGACGCGGAATTCCATGATCAGGCCAGTGGTGAGCGGGTCGGCGGAGTCGAAATCAAAATCTGGCAGGCCGCCTCCAAAGGGTTCATCAGGCCCTTCGTTGAGCAGGGTATAGTTTCCAGCGGGCACGTTGGTGAAATCCACAATCAGGTCAGCACGTTCGGCCAGACCCATAAGCAGTTGGTTGCCCATGCCAGCCAGATTTACGGGTGCTGTCAGGAAGCCGCCTTCATTACCGATCTGCCAGATCTGCACACCGGGGATGTTGGCAAAGTTCAATACGAGGAAGCGGGACTGACAACCATTGAGGAAGCGGAAACGGTAACGGCGCTGTTCGACATTCAAATATGGCCAGGTGGCGCCATTGACCATGATCATATTGCCGAAGAATTCGGGGTTCCAGATCGGGGAGAGGTCGGTGGCCGGGATGTACCCCGGAGTGGTGGCAGTGGCGCCATCGAAGAACTCGCGGGTGTTAGGGTAAAACAACGAGCCATCGCTGTTGAAGGCGCGGTCCTGAATCGCAATGGGGATTTCATAATAAGCCTTGGTGGCAGGAAAGGCATCACCCTCTTTGGGGGCTGGGCCAGGCAGGCTGGCCGGCAGACCTGTGCGCGAATCGAGTACGGCCTGATCTCCGGCTGGCCCGCCGCGGATGATATAAAACCCCGCAGGCCCGGCATACACATTGAGGCGCGTCATGCCGAGGGCGTGGTCGTGATACCAGATGGTGGAAGCGCGATTCATGTTCGGATATTGGAAAGTGGCGAAGCCCGGCCCCCACAGTGCGCCATACTTCACGGCAGCCTTGACACCAAAGAAGGGATACCATGTGCCGCGCCGCGCATATCCCACCGGGATGTTTTTGGCGTTGGGCAGGTACCACGCTTCGGCATAGCCATCCGATTCGTCGCCGACACCCACAGCGCCATGCACATGCGGGACCATGGGCACAGGCCCGGTGTAAGCACCAGGGGTTTGGGTGAAGATGGGACGAGTATCGCGTCCGGCCTGACCCCCAGCCGGGTTCGCCCAATGAAGCGTGGGATCCACTGGCAACAGGTGCGGCAGATAGTTGCCGTTGGCGTCCTTCAGGTCGTTGATCCATTTGATGCGCACCGGGCGCCCCGCCTGTGCTTCGATGGTCAACGAGGGGGCGTTATGTACCAACAGGGGCTTCTTACCCATGCCTGAGACCGCTCCATACCCCCAAACCGTGGTGGCGGGGAAGCCGGCCGGGAGGATTTGCTCGGTGATCTGCTTCATGGAGATCTCGTAATAATCCACTTGTTTGCCGCCCTTTTGTTTGATCACGGCTGCCCGAGGCATGACCGGTGGGATAAGCATGGGGGTGACGAACTTGGGCAGGGTCACCGGGTCGAGGGTGCCGCCGGGAATGGCGGCTTGGGCCTTGAGGGCCGGTCTGCTCCCTTGCATGGCGAACAGCGAAAGGACGCCGGCGCCACTGAGCTTGAGAAAGTCTCTTCTTGAAATCATGGTCATTCTCCTCACTGTATGATTTGATGGAAACGAATATAAATCGGGCTATTCTGATTGTAATTGTTCTCACAATTGAGAACACCACCCTGTCTCCATCAGTGTGGGTGAATAAAGGATTAATTTTGAAGGAAAGGGATTAACCCTAAATAAAACTGAATCAGTCCGAAATGATTTTGTATCAGGCGGGATAAATTACATCGCCGCCTGGGTTTGGGCTACATACAGGTTATGGTGAGTTTATACGCTGTATCTGGATATGATGGAATTAAAGTTGTACAGTACAATTAAAATCCAAATTCAAGCGGAGGGCTGTGATGACAACACAAAAATTCAAATGGCAGGCGGTGGTATCCAGGTATGCCTACCCGGAAACCTGGCGCAGCGTATGGCAGGTGCTTAATTCGTTGATCCCGTTCATCGTAACCTGGTATTTGATGTACCGTAGCCTGGAGATTGGGTATTGGTTAACCTTGCTGTTGGCGGTTCCAGCGGCGGGGTTCATGGTGCGTTTGTTCATCATCTTTCATGATTGTTGTCATGGTTCGTTCTTTCGTTCGATGCGGGCGAATGAGCTGATGGGACTGGTGATGGGCGTGCTGACCTTCACTCCATTCTATGAGTGGAAGCACAGCCATGCCATTCATCACGCCACAGCCGGTGATCTGGATCGGCGTGGCATCGGTGATGTGTACACGATGACCGTGGAGGAATACCTGGCCGCGCCATGGTATAAAAAATTCGGCTATCGCATCATGCGCAACCCGGCCATTCTCTTCACGATCGGTTCGTTTATTGTGTTCGTAGTGACACATCGCTTTTGGGCCTCAGGTTCGGGCAAGCGCGAACGTAATAGTGTGATCTGGACGAACCTGGCCCTGGCAGGGTTGATCGGCTGGCTGGTGACCCTGATCGGCTGGCAGGCGTTCCTATTGGTGGAGGTGCCGATCCTGCTAATCGCCTGTTCGGCGGGGGTGTGGTTGTTCTATGTGCAACATAACTTCGAGCCCACCTATTGGGAGCGCCATTCCAATTGGGATTTCTTCAATGCGGGTATGGATGGCAGCTCGTTCTATAAACTTCCCAGGGTGTTGCAGTGGTTCACGGGGAACATTGGTTTCCATCACATTCATCACCTGAGCCCAAAGATCCCCAATTACAAGCTCGAAGCTTGTCACAACGAGAATCCTGAATTTCAGATCGAGCCGCTGACCTTCCGCGAAAGTCTTAAGTCTTTGTTCTTCCGCTTGTGGGATGAAAAGAACAAGATGCTGGTAGGCTGGGAAGTGTTGAAGCAATATCGCCGCAAAGTGCAGATACAGTAAGATGCGAACGGACCGCTCGATGGAGCGGTCTGTTTTTTTATATTTTCAAGGGCGAAAACGTGTTTTTACCGGCCTTTTCGAAAAGTTAGTGTCTTCTAAGCAACCTTATTCGACTTGGGGGTTAAAATGGCATACAGATTGGACAAAACCATGAACAATACAAACTCGAATGGACCGACCGAAGCGGAGCAGATCCGTTGGCAAAAGATCGTGGCGAAATACGCCAAGCCCGATATGCGCCGCAGTCTGTGGCAACTGGCGAACACGCTCATCCCGTACTTCGTCTTGTGGTACCTGATGATCCGCAGTCTGGAAATATCGTATTGGATCACGCTGGCCCTGTCTGTGCTGGCGGCGGGCTTTCTGATGCGTGCCTTCATCATCTTTCACGATTGCGGGCACGGCTCGTTCTTCAAATCGCAAAAGTTGAACGAACTGGTGGGCATCATCACCGGCTTGTTGAACTTCACGCCCTATCACCGCTGGCGGCACGACCATGCCATCCATCACGCCACCGCTGGCGATCTTGACCGGCGTGGCACTGGCGACGTCTACACCATGACCGTCAGGGAATATCTGGCCGCGCCGTGGTATGTCAAAACAGGCTACCGCATCATGCGCAACCCGTTCGCCTTGTTCGGGGTGGGCCCGCTGCTGGTCTTCCTCATCACGCAGCGCATCCCGCTGCCTTCACAGGGTCGGCGTGAAAAAGCCAGCGTGCTGTGGACCAACCTGGCGTTGGCAGGCATCGCCGCATTGATGTGCTGGGCCGTGGGTTGGCAGGCGTATGTGCTCGTGCAGCTGCCAGTTATTCTTATCAGTAGTACCGTGGGCATCTGGCTGTTCTACGTACAGCACAACTTCGACCCGTCGTATTGGGATAACCATGAAGGCTGGGAATTCGTGAAGGCCGGTCTGCAGGGCAGCTCGTTCTATAAGTTGCATCCCATTCTGCAATGGTTCAGCGGCAACATTGGTTTTCATCATATCCATCACCTGAGCGCGAAGATCCCCAATTACAACCTGCCGCAGTGCTATTACGAGAACCCGCTCTTTCATGTCAAACCATTGACGTTCATTGCCAGCTTGAAATCCCTGTCTCTGCGGTTGTACGATGAAGAGCAAAAGATGATGGTCGGCTGGAGTGGTTTGAAGCGCTACCAAACCGCGCCGGTGAAGGTCTCATCCAAAATCCCCTCGTAAAGTCAATTGCGAGTCTACAAACAAGAACGGGCAGAGAGACTCTCTGCCCGTTCTTGCCATTTAGCCATCCAATGTCTCTGACGTAGTACTTTCAGCAAAGAGAAAGTGTCCGCAGGCAGAAGCAGGTGATGGGTGGGTGGCGAAGCGGGATTTTCATCCCAGCCATTTGCCGGCCATGAAGCTGACATAACTCACAGCGGTGCTTAAGACCGTACCCCAGATGAGGTCTACGATGGTGACGGTGAGCGGCCAGTCTTTGAGCGTGGCAAGATTCGTGAGGTCGTAGGTGGCGTAGGTGATAAGCCCGAACAGCGCGGCGCGGATCAGGGTAGACTGCAATGACCCGCTTTCCAAGCCGGGCAACGTGACGAAGACCAAAATGCCCAGAATGAACAACAGGTAGAAGATGATCGCCGCCGCCCAGTTGACATTCTCGGCCATGATGAAGCCGAGATATTTGCGGTAGAACGTGCGGGCCACCAATCCCAGCCAGAGCAGGTCGATGACGAAGAAGGCGGCGAAGGTGGCAAGATATAGTTTGAGATAGTACACGGTCATGATTTGTCCTTTCCGTTATGCGGTCTTATTTGCCTCGGTTGAACTCCGCCCGACTATAGAGCGTGATCCCTGCCGCCGCCGAGACGTTCAA
>CAZJMZ010000145.1:0-7678 GCA_964547115.1 uncultured Anaerolinea sp.
TTTGGGCGAGGGGTTGGGGGTGAAGGCGCGTTCTGGAATTTTATGCTTCACACAATACGCCCCGATCACCTGCAAAAACACCGCGCCGTATTTTTCCAGCTTCACCTGCCCCACGCCCGAGATGTTGAGCAGGCTGGTTTCTGATTGCGGGTAATATGCCGCCATCTCGGTCAGCGTTTTGTCTGAGAAGATGACATATGGCGGGACGCCCGCCTCGTCGGCCAGTTCTTTTCTCTTTTGACGGAGCAACGCGAACAGTGCGCTGTTATATTCGACAGAGGATTCTTTCCTGCCCTTCGTGCGGACTCGCTCCGCTTCCTGCACGACGCCGAAAATTGTTTCCCTTTTCTTGAGCGCTTCCAACGCCCGAGCCGTGAGACTCAGCGTGTGGAACTCGCCTTGCTGTTTGAGATACCCCATGCTCAAGAGTTGGCGCGCAATATGCATCCACTGTTTCTTCGAGAGTTCCCCACCGATGCCATAGGTGGACAGTTTGTCGTGTTCCCAGCGTAAGATCTTCTCGTTCTGCGAGCCGAGCAAAATATCCGTGATGTGACCGGCGCCGAATTTCTCGTCGGCGCGTTTGACGCAGGAGAGGAACTTTTGGGCGTAGAGCGTGATATCTGTCAGCGGGGTGGGGGCGGAGGTGCAGTTGTCGCAGTTGGAGCAGGTGGCGGCTGGGTATGATTCGCCGAAGTAGTTCAGGAGCGGCTTGCGGCGGCAGGTCCGTTCGTCTTCAGCGTAGCGGACGATCGCGTCGAGATGTCCCTGTGCCACACGTTTTTCTTCGCCCTCTTTCTGGTCGATGAAGTATCTGAGTTTGGAAACATCAGCATAACTGTAGAGCAGCAGGCAATGCGCGGGCAGGCCGTCGCGCCCGGCGCGCCCGATCTCCTGATAGTAGCCTTCAATGCTTTTGGGCAGGTCGAAGTGAATGACGAAGCGCACGTTGGGTTTGTTGATACCCATGCCGAAGGCGATGGTGGCGACGATGATCTGCGCGTCGTCACGGATGAAAGCTTCCTGGTTCCTGCGGCGTTCCATGTCCTCCAGCCCGGCGTGATAGGGACGGGCGGAATATTTTTTCGAGATGAGATACGCCGCGAGCTCATCCACCTGCCTGCGCGAGAAGCAATAGATGATGCCCGATTGGTCTTTGTAGCGTTCGAGCATGGCGAGCGTTTGCTGGTAGGGGTCGCGTTTGGGCATCACTTCGATATACAGGTTCTCGCGGTTGAAACTGGCGACAAATTCGTTGGTGGTGGCAAACTTGAGCGTGGTGCGGATGTCGCGGCGCACACGGTCGGTGGCGGTGGCGGTCAACGCGAGGCATACCGCTTTGGGGTAGCGCTTGCGGACTTCGACCAGTTGACGATACTCAGGTCTAAAGTCGTGGCCCCATTCCGAGATGCAGTGCGCTTCGTCGATGGTGAGACAGTCCACTTGCACCGAGTCGAGCAGGCTGAGAATGCGTGGGGTGAGCAGGGTCTCGGGCGCCACGTAGAGCAGTTTCACTTCGCCGCGGCGGACGTAGTCCATGTTCTCCTGGTATTCCTGCGGTGAGAGCGTGCTGTTGATGAATAGCGACGGGACACCGTAGGCGCGCAGTTGCTCCACCTGGTCTTTCATCAACGCGATCAGCGGCGAGATGACAACGGTCAGCCCGCCGAACAGGAGCGCAGGGATCTGGTAGCACAGCGACTTGCCTCCGCCGGTGGGCATGACGGCCAGCGTGTCTTTGCGCGCCAGCACGTTCTCGATCACTTCATGTTGCAGCGGGCGGAACGAGTCGTAGCCGAAAGTCGCTTTGAGAATGGCGGCGGGAGAGGTCATGGGCGGAAGTATACCGTTGAAATAAATTTGATAGCATCTGTATAAGCAGGTACACTTGTTTGAAAATATCGCACAAGGAGACAGCATGGAATACGTTCGTCTGGGTTCGACCGGCCTGAAGGTCTCGCGCCTGTGCCTGGGTTGCATGGGGTTCGGCGATGCGCAGAGGTGGGTGCATCAATGGGTCTTGAACGAAGAGCAGAGCCGCCCGGTCATTCAAAAAGCGCTGGAGTTGGGCATCAATTTCTTTGATACGGCCAATGTCTATTCTTTGGGGGCGAGCGAGGAGATCCTGGGCCGGGCCTTGAAGGATTTTGCCGCCCGTGAGGATGTGGTCATCGCCACCAAGGTGCATGGCAAGATGACCGACAAGCCCAATGGCGGCGGGTTATCCCGCAAGGCCATTTTGAGCGAGATCGATAAAAGTCTGCAGCGCCTGGGCACCGATTATGTGGACCTGTATCAGATCCATCGCTGGGATTATGAAACTCCCATCGAAGAGACGATGGAAGCCTTGCATGATGTGGTGCGGGCAGGTAAAGCCCGCTACATCGGCGCTTCGGCCATGTGGGCCTGGCAATTCCAAAAGGCTCTGCATGTTGCTGACCGGCACGGCTGGACCCGTTTTGTATCCATGCAGGATCATTTGAACCTGATCTATCGCGAAGAAGAGCGCGAGATGCTGCCGCTGTGCCGCGAAGAAAAGATCGGTGTCATTCCGTATAGCCCTTTGGCTGCCGGTCGATTGACGCGCGATTGGACGGCAGAAAGCACTCTGCGCTCTGAAACCGACCAGATCGCCAAAGCCAAATACGACTCGACCGCCGATGCAGACCGGCTGATCGTGGAGCGGGTGGCTGAGATCGCGGCGCGCTATGGAGTCACGCGGACGCACATCGCTTTAGCCTGGTTGCTGCAAAAGGAACCGGTTGCCGCCCCCATCATTGGCGCAACGAAAATTTCGCATCTGGAGGATGCCCTGGGCGCGTTGTCGATAAAGCTGACGCCGGAGGACGTGGCCTATTTGGAAGAGCCATACGTCCCCCATCGCATTATCGGGCACCAGTAGGCATGGACCGTTGTATTAAACTGGTGAGCGGTGGAGGCTGGCCTCCACCGCTCACGGTTCAAGGAGATGAACACACAAGAAACAGATGGCTAATCTGCTGTTCCAAAAGCCTTTTGAGCGCCACCCGGAACAGACACGGGACCTTCATCTTCAACATCTGAAGGTTCCCAGTCCTTGGGGTAACCGATCGAACCCATTTCAGGAATATCGAGGCCTTGCAGTTCCACTTCACGCGAAACGCGCAGAACTTTGAAGGCAGCCAGCACTTTGAAGAACACATATGAAAGACCGAAGGCAAACACGAAGATGCTGACAACCTCCGCCAGCTGGGCGAAGATCTGGCTGGTACCGCCGTAGAGCAAACCCGTCACCGCTGATTCAACGCCGTTCCAGGCTGCGGTATCGGGGTTGCCGTTGGCGAAGATGCCCACCGCCAGCACGCCCCAGGCGCCATTGAAGAAGTGTACCGGTACCGCGCCAACCGGGTCATCGATCTTGAGCTTATCGAGCAGGGCGGTGGCCCAGCACACGATCAACCCGGCGATCAACCCGATCACGACCGCCGCCCACGAGTCGACGAAGGCGCAGGGTGCGGTGATGGCAACCAGGCCCGCGAGAATCCCATTGACCGACATGGAAGCATCCGGCTTTTTGGTGGGACCCAACAGCCAGGCGTAGGTCATGGCTGAGATGCCACCTGCCGCACCGGCCATGAGCGTGTTGATGGCGGCGATGACTGCCAGGTTGCGGAAGCCGCCCACAAAGCCCAGCGAGGAACCGGGGTTGAACCCGAACCAGCCGAAGAACAAGATGATGGTGCCGAGAATCCCCAGCGAAATGCTGTGACCCGGGATCGTATTGGCTGAGCCATCTTTGTTGAATTTGCCAATGCGTGGACCGATGACGATCGCGCCAGCCAGGGCAATGGCGCCGCCGATCATGTGGACGGGGCCTGAACCGGCAAAGTCCACTGCGCCATTCCCGAGGCCCACACTACGGCCAAGGTTTTGCAGCCAGCCGCCGCCCCAGATCCAGCCACCCAGCACCGGGTAAATGAACATGCTGACCCACAAGCTCATCCAAACGAAGCCGCTGAACTTCAAGCGTTCAGCCATCGAGCCGGTGGGAATGGTTGCGGCGGTATCCATGAAGACCATCTGGAAGAGGAAGAAAGCCAGCAGACCTGCATTTGCACCAAAGCCCGCCAGCAGGAAGCCGCTGCCGCCGAGGAAACCGAATTGTCCAAAGCGGATCAACGGTTCAGCGAGGAAGCCGGTCCAATCACCGAGGGTGATGGGGGAGTGGGCCCATTCACCGGCGATCACACCAACCCGGGCCACCTCAGGGTAGGCCGCGTTGACCGCGCCGAATTGGAAGGCAAAACCCACCAGCCAGTAGCCGATCGCACCGATACAGAACACCATCATGTTCATCATCATGGTGTGGACGACGTTCTTATTGCGGGTGAAACCGGTTTCGACCAGTGCAAAACCAGCCTGCATGAAGAAGACCAGGAAGCCGCCCAGAATCATCCACAGGATGTTAATGCCGAGGGTGATGTCATCCACCTGAGCCTGTGAGGGTCCGCCGTCATCGGCAAGTACGGTGGTCGCAACTACCAAGGCCGCAAGCACAGCCACGAGCGCAGCGGCGCCCCATTTCTTTACAACAGTTGTTTTCATTTTCTTCTCTCCTGATAAAAAATAATAGCGCGACCAGCAAACCTTAGTGCCAGCCCACATACCCTTTGGCCATGACCGCCAAAGAAGCGAACAGCATCACCAGCAGCGTGGGTGGAACCGCCACGGTCAGCCAGCGCTTCCAGCCGATGGAGCCATGATGGCGTTCCATGAATGAATAAGCGACCACATTAGCTGAGGCGCCGATGGGCGTGAGGTTGCCGCCGATATCGATGCCCAATGCCAGCGACCAGACCATGAGCCCCAGTGCCGGCATGCCGGGAATCTGCGCCAGGTCTTTGAGCACGTAGCTCATCGCCAATGCGAGCGGGACGTTATCCACGATGCCGCTGGCGAGGCCCGGGACCCAGTGCAAGGCCATCACCAGCCCGTTGTTGGAGGCGCTCAGCCCTGCCAAACCGTCTGCGAGGCTTTCGAAGAGCCGGATCTTCTCCAGGCCACCGATCAAGACAAAGAGACCGGCAAAAAACAGAATGCTCTCACTATCCACTTTGAGCAGGGTGCGGCGGCGGTCATCATTGCGCAGGGCCAGCAAGGCCACCCCGGCCGGGATCAATGCCGCCATGGCCGCGTTGAGGTGGATGCCGGTGGCTTCGCTGAGCGGGTGATGGATCACGAGCAGGATCACGGCCACGAGAAAACCGAGCAGCCCCACCTGAGTCAGATGCGCGTGTAGCGGTTCATTGTGCAATGCTTCGATCTCGTTGATCGTGTCTTCGGTCATCAGGCTGTGAGCGTTCTTCAAGGTCTGGCGATTGGTGAAATAGAACATGCCCAGTAGCAGTAAGGCGGCCACGGCCGAGATGGGTCCGGTGTGGGTCACAAAGTCCGCGAAGTTGAAACCGAGCGTCGTGCCGAGGATGACGTTAGGCGGGTCGCCAACGAGCGTGGCGGCGCCGCCAGTGTTGGCTGCGCACACTTCCGCAATGACCAGGGGGACGGGGTCAAGTTTTAGCAGGCCGCAAAGTTGCAGGGTGAGCGCGGAAAGGAACAGCATGACGGTGATGCTATCCATGAACATGGCCATGATCGCCGCGAACAGAATCAGGATGATGGAGAGCGAGACCGGGTGGTAGTTGAATTTTTTCAGCGAACGCATGGCCAGCCAGGAAAAGAACCCGGCTTCCTGCAGAATTGAGACGAGGAAGAACATGCCAGCCAGCAACCCCAGCGTTTCCCAGTTGATATATTCAAAGGCTTCGTAGGGGCTGAGAATACCGAAGACGATCAATAACCCGCCGCCGAGCAGCGCCACCCAATGCCTGGGGAATTTCTCACTGGCGATGAAAATGTAAGCAAGGACGAAGATGGTCAGGGTGAAGAACATGGTTACCTCACGACTCGGACTGGCTGGAATGTGTGCATGCCTTGTATTGTATGGAATCGGCGCCCCCCAACCATTACCCCAATGGAGAATTTCGAGTAGACAAGTGACTTGACCTGGCCTGCCTGGGTGCTTGCGTAGTACCCAAATGGAGCAGTCACTTAAAACAAAGGCGGCTTGTGTCTGCATCAACCACAAGCCGCCTTTCGGAGCATAGCACTTTGAAACTATTTATTCGGTCGCGAAGCGCTGGTCTTCCTGCACGCCTTGCGGCACCACGCGCACGAACGTGTTCTTCCAATCGATGAGCAGGCCCAGCGCCTTTTCGGCTTCTTCGCCCTGATGGTTCTGCTTTAACTCATCAGCATAGACGGTGAGCAATTCGCGCAGATTTTGCAGGTCACTTTCACCCACGCTTTGGATGACGACCTTCGCGCCCTTCGCCAGCCGACGCTTGATCGCTGCTTCGTCGAAATTGAGATGTGGCTGAAGCCTTAAGTACAATACGCCGCCGGTCATGCCTGCGCACATCCACGGACCCGGGTCGCCGAGCACGAGCACCCGCCCGGCGGTCATGTATTCGCACAGGAAGCCTTTGATGTTGGAGCGTGCGCCAATGAAGCCAAGGCTGTCGTTGAGCGGCTTCTGGATCTCGCCGCCAAGGATGACATCGGCCCCCGAGAGGCGGATGCAGGCGCGCGAGTCCGCGTTGCCTTGCACGATGACTGTGCCGTGTGTGCCGCCGTATGCCAGACTCTTGCCCACCGAACCATCGATCAACAAGCCATCGTGGTTGTAGCCTTTGAGGATGACCACGCGCCCGCCAGAGATGCCCTTCGCCACGCCATCCTGTGCGCCGCCTTCGACCACAATGCGGACGGGTTCGGCATTATAGGCGCCGAGTCCGTTTCCGGGGACGGAACTGCTGAAGAAGCGCAGGGCAGTTGTCGGGATGGAATGAGCGTCTTCATCCGCTTGCAAGGGCGCCCGCCAGGATTCGCGATGTCCGCCCACGCCGCCATGCCCGGGGAGCCAGTCCCAATTTTTACGGTAGCGGGTGAGCGCGCCGGTGAGGTGTGTGCCCAGTGCGCGATCAACGGGCGTGACCTTGTCGTCTTCGAACAGCACGTGCTCCTGATCGTAGGTGGTGAAACTTTCCATTACGAGGTTCGAGATGACGGTGGTGAGGTGATTGCGCGGGCGATGCAACGGACCACGGTCGATGTAGGCCATATCTGCGATGGGGATGACGACAGGGATCGGTTTGGCGTTGAGATGTTCATCCACGGTCACGAGCATGGAGCGCAGATCGATGGTTGTGTGATGCGAGATCTGCTTGAGCAGGTCTGAGCGTCCAACGATGTCCTGCGCTTTTTCAAACCCAAGCCGGGCGACGATGGTCTGCAGAGCTTCACCAAGCCCATTGAAAACGTTGACCAACGCGCCGACCGCCTGCTCAAAATCACGCGGCACAAAATGTTTGATACCTTTGGCTTGCGCCTCTTCCTTTGTTTCGAGTTGGGTCGTGATGCCCGTATGACAAGTGCCGCTCTGGCAGTCGCGGCAGATCGTACAACCGATCGCCACCATCGGTAGCGTGCCAAAGCCCACACGGTTCGCACCGAGACACATCAGCTTGGCCACATCGGCCGCAGAACGCACGCCACCATCAGCCCACAACTCCACCCGGTCACGCAGACCGGATTCGGTCAATGCGCGATGCGCTTCAACCACGCCGATCTCGGCGGGCAG
>CAZJMZ010000146.1:0-2435 GCA_964547115.1 uncultured Anaerolinea sp.
GGCGTGAATTCTCACCCAACAACCCAGCCAGCACCATTCCGAGCCCCACGAACGAGGGCATCAACAGCCAGAGATACCAGGTGTTACTGTACCCCACGTACACTTCCTGATAGTACAGAATGCCGCCCACACCGGCCACAATGGTGGCAGGGATCGCCATGCCCGGGTTGCCGGTCAGCAACCCGATCAACAGGATCAACAGCCCCGCCCCGATGGTATACATCGGCCAGACGAAATTGTCGTCCAGCCAGGCCTGGATCCCGGGCACCTGCCGGGTGACGATCAGCCAGCCGCCGACCAAAATCAGCAGCAAACCCAACACCAAATTCGTACGGTTTTGTTTCATGAAAATTCTCCTTGTTTCAAACTCTACAACCCGCAAACCGCGCAGTGGTTTTTCAGCGGCTTGGCCTGCTGTTCAGTATACGTGCCACACCCCCGCCCGGTTTCGCCGTTACAAGACCGACTTTGCCAGCATCTCCAGCCCGGCCAGGTCGTCCAACTCCAGCCACTGCAGCATGATGCGCTGTGCGCCCGCCTCTTCCAACGCCTGTAACTGCTCCTGCACCTGAACCGGACTCCCCGCTACAACCCCTCTCCCCCACAACTCTTCCAGCGACCGTTTTCTCGCCGAAAGTTTCTCGCGCAAAGCGGCCTCGTCCTTCCCAAACACACAACCGGTCATCAGTGAGCGTTTCACCGAGCCCGGTTCGCGCCCGGCAGCAAGCAGCGCAGCGGTGAGACGTTGGTTGCGTTTGGCGTATTCTGGTGCGGTTACAAAGACTCCGTTCCATTCGACGGCGTAACGCGCCACCAACTCCCGCATGCGCGGGCCGCCGTCACCACCGATCAAAATAGGCGGACCGCCCGGGCGTTGCGGGTGCGGCAACACGTGCGCACCACGCACTTGATAATACGCACCTTCAAAGGTCACAGGCTCAGTGCTTTGCAGGAGCTGGCTGACGACTTGCAGCCCCTCCTCAAAGCGGTCATAACGGGCCTGGGCCTCGAGCAGGTCGAAGCCGAAGATTTGGTGCTCGCGCTCCTGCCAGCCCGCGCCGAGACCCAGCGTGAGCCGCCCGCTGGAGAGGTCATCGACCGCCGCGGCCATACGCGCGGTAAAGACCGGGTGCCGGAACGAGAACGGCGTCACCAATGGGCCAAATTCGATGCGCTGCGTGTGATCGGCCAACCAGGTGAGCGAAGTCCACAGTTCGAGCGAGTCCAGGTCGGGTTCACTGCCGTTGGTGAAGTGGTCGGAGCGATACAGCCCAACGAAACCCAAATCTTCGACCAGTCGCACGAGCGCTTTCCAGCGCGGCCAATTCAGGCCGTTTTGCCCCTCAAGCATGATGGCGATCTCAAGCATGGGCGCTCCTTTGGGTGGCGCTTTGATCGGTGTTTTTTGGGTCGGAACGTTTTTTAGCCACAGAGTACACAGAGACCTGTGGGCCAAAGCGTTGGGGGCTGGTCTTCTCTGTAGCAGATTTCAAGGTCAACCTGAGGGTCATTTGACCAGTTTGGGCAGGGCAAGCCAGGTTCCCTTATGTTTGGGGTGTTCAGCTTCGATGACCGTATTATTCGTCACCAAGGTGGCTAACGTGCGGGCGGTGAGTTCTTTCTGCCAGCCGAAAAGTTTTTGAGCATCGCTGGCTTGCGCCGCACCCACCGACTCGAAATAGTGTTCCAGCAATTTGGCGCGGGCAGCTTTCTCGCTGATGAGGCGAGCTTGTTCGGCGAGGGCTGGGTAGTGACGGGTAACGATCTCGTAAATAAAAGAATATTTCCAGGCACCGGCCTGGGCTACACCCACTGGCAGGATCTTGAAATCGGCTTGCAGATATTCCAATGCCTTGTTGAATTCTGATTCTTTGGCGTTGGTCAGTTTGGCGATGCGGCGCAGGTCGAGGGTGTTGAGGGGCCCTTCTTTGAGGAGAGCTTCGTAGACTTGTTTGGCAGCCTGGGATAAACGCCCTTCTTCGTAGGCGATGAGATAGTCTTCTTCAGGCGCGCCATAGTTTTCAGAGAGGGCATAAAAGCAGGGTGCCAGATCCAGCGAGATCAGGGTGGCTTTCTTGCGGAGGAGTTTGGCGTAGTACCAGATCTTTTTGTCGAGGGCATTATCCTTCCAGCCCCAGGTGATATGGCCCGGGTCATCATGTTTATCGGCCACGGGGCGATCCCCGGCGACGGCGGCCCAAAGCGAAGGCAGGTCGATACCTTTGATGGGCCAGAAGTAGATGAAACCGCGTTTGTTGACGAAAGCCAAAGCCTGGGCGGGAGTGGCAAGCCTTTTGGCGGGAGGCAGGTTGAAAGTGCGAGTACGATGCGTCTTGAGGCGGTCAAGGGAAATCAATGCCATGTGCAAATTGTAGCCCAAATTATTTGGTCTCAACAAAACTGCCCATCACAAGGATGGGCAGTTCGTCGTTCAG
>CAZJMZ010000146.1:2535-7581 GCA_964547115.1 uncultured Anaerolinea sp.
CAAAGCGGCTGACACCTGTCATGAGGCTTTCGACTGTGGCAGTGACCGTGAAGGTGACCGATTTGGAGCTTTCGTTGTACGCCTTATCCATGGCATGGACGGTCAGTGTATGTTCACCCAGCGGCAAGGTGTAAAGGTCGATCACCTGGCCATTGGTAACTGCAACGCCATCCAGTTCAGCCCAGACCTGCTTGACACCGGCAATGTCGTCGATGGCGGCAAAGCCGAGGGTCAGGGAGATTGGATGCAGATAGGCTGAGGCGGTCGGTGAATTGATCGTGATGACCGGAGCGGTGGTGTCCGTAATGAAGCCAAGGCGGCCTTCAATGGCAGGCGAGACCGTTCCCATGGCTTTGATGTAATCAATGACCGCATCGCGGACATAGAATTGGGTGTCGTTCACGATCTGGTTGAGCGGCCACAGACTGACACCACTGTTGTTGAAATTGCACGAACCCGCGGCCAGGTAGTTAACCGTTGAAACGCGGTAGTAGGTGCTGGCGTCGTTGAAGTCGATCTCATTACCATTCACCACCAGCGAGACAACATACTGCTTGTTCGGGTCGTATGCAGCGGGGTACAGATCATTGTAGGTGATCTTGCCACCGGCATTGATATCGATCATACAGGTGGTGTAATAGGAATAACCGCCATAACCCGAAACATACTTGTAATAATAGTAGTTGCGATAGGCGCGTTCGAGCACCGCCTTGAGTTGTGGCCCGTTCATCTCCATCACGACCAGTGAGTTTTCATACGGCATGAGCGAGAACATATCAGAGACTTTGAGCGAAACCGGGTAGGGTCCCGAGGTGGCAACCGCACGGTTGGTCATGGCGCCTGAAAGGTGGAAGTCCACATCAATGCCGTTCTTGGTCTCCAACTCATAGACGGAAGCATCTGCCTGCAGGTTGGCCGCGTTGGTCTCCTGGGTGAAGGCTTGCAAGGCATCAAGTGCCACTGTGGTCTGGCCGATGGCCTGATTGTTATACGTGGCGAAGGCAGCGACGTATGGGTCAACGATCGCTTTGATGGCCGGGTCTTCAGCTACGGAAGTGGCAACAGAGATGTATTGCCCGGCACGGCTGACCACTTCATAACCGCCACCTGCCTTGGCGCGCAAGCCCAGAAAGATCTCGCCCAGGGTGTTGTTGTAGCGGTAGGCGTGGTTGATGATGACTGGTACGCCGTTCGGGTCGACCACATAGGTCGGTAGATACTTGTAGCTGCCAAAGCCTGAAGCAGGATTGGTATGGCTGTGCCCACCAATGACTGCATCCAGACCGCCAGTTTGGGCCACCAGGTTGGTATCGACATTCGCGTCCACTTCGACGCTGGCCGGATTCTCAGTGAAGCCGATATGCGTCAGTGCAATGACCACGTCGTTGGTCGGGCGGAGCTGTTCCGAGAGTTCCTGGGTCTTTGCAATGGGGTCACTGAAAGTCAGGCCAGGGATATTGCTCGGTAACTCATAATTCGGAACACGATGGTTGCCGATACCCAGGATGGCAACCTTGATGTTCTCCGGCCCGATGGTCTTTTCAACATACGGGTCCACCAATGGTCCAAGGCCGTATTGGCCATCGTCCTGGACGTTGGCTTGCAGGGTTGGGAAGCCAGCCTGCCCAATGACCGCGGTGAAGATATCCTTGCCAAAGTTGAACTCATGATTGCCCAGGGTCCAGGCATCGTACCCCATGGCATTCATGACCGCCATCATGGGATGAGTGGTGAGTGCACCGGTCAGGGGTGTTCCATCAGCAGCATAACCCAGCGGGGCCGACTTGAAGTAGTACATCATCGCGTCGCCCTGGATGTTATCGCCGGAGCTAAGCAGAATGGTGCGGTTCGGATTGTAAGCACGCTCCTGCTTGATGAGAGTTGCCAACTGGGTATAGCCCACGAACGAACCTTTATACAGGTTGCCGTGCGAGTCGTTATGATGCAGGATCGTCACCGGGATAATGGGACCGCCCGCGTCGTTGCCAAGGCGATTGATGCGCCCATCTAATGTACCGTTGTAAGGATTTGATGCAGTGTTGGTAGCCTTGACCCAACGGTTGACTCCATCCAACATGTCGCCCCAGTACGTGATGTTTTGCATGTACTTGAAGGCGTAGAAGTTGTCTTGACCGGCAGGTGCCAGGAATTCGTTGGTCGCCACTTTATAGGTCTTCGTCAGGTCGAGTGGTTCACAAACGCCACTGGTTTTGTTAATGACACAAGGGTCGAATGCACCCCATGACCAAGCTTTCCAGTTCACTGCTGATGGACTGGGATCCAGGTCCACACGGTAGTTGTAGAAACTAAAACGTAAACCCGCTGGCTGGATGGCGCCCTTATTAAGGGATGCACTTTGTTGTAACAACTCAAGGATTTGTTCACCGGTCATGGTGCCGACCGCGGTGGCGTTGCCAAAAGGCAGGATGTTGAACATCATACCGTAGGTCAACTTGCAAGGGGGTGCCGCGCAAGAAATATCAGCCCGCAGGCCGCCCGGGTTGTTGAACACCACATCCACATCGTTCCCGGCGACAGCATCGGTGTTCAAGTCGTTGTAGATGGCATCGTTGACGAAATAACCCATCAGTGAATCGCCATCGTAGTTGCGGACAATCGGGACATTGGTCCAGCCAATCTCCTGGTTAATGAGTGTCTGGTATGCTGAATCGCTGGTGTAGGTGGTGATTTTCGCGTCGATCACTGAATCCTTTGTGGTATTGAAGAAATCAGTAAATGCAGTCGCCGCTGAAAACAACTTCCAGCCATTTGTAATTGCAGGCATCGGTGGAGCAGCTGACGCTGGGAGTTTCCAAGCAATAGGCTTCCAACTTACAGACACTGCTCCGGCTGTTGAGACTGTTACGTCAGCCATGCCAACGGTGCGTCCGTTGTAATATGCCTGCACAACCGTGGTTGGACCGACAACTGTAACAGGTGGCATCATGTTCGTATGGCTGTGACCACCGATGATCAGGTTGGCTGGTTTGCCGGCATCGTTCAATTTCTTGGCCAGCGTCTGGTCGCCATAGATCGGCAAGCCGTAGCCATAACCACCGTCTCCATAACCTAGGTGGCTGAGGACAACGATTACATCCGCCCCGGCGTTTTTCATATCGCCATAATAATGCATGATCGATTCTGCCGGATCCTTGAAGCACAGGCCGGCGGTGGCGGCAGCAATAGTGATGGTTGGAGTCTCCTGGGTTGTGACGCCAATGAAAGCCACTTTGACACTGATCGGAGAGCCTACATTGAGGATTTGGTAAGGAGCATCCGCAAAGTCCGGCTTGGTCCAGCCCGCGGTGGTGCAGTTGCCAGTGTCATTCTTGACGATATTGGCGGTCAGATATGGGTAGTTGGCTTGAGTGGTGCGATCAGCCAGCACCGACTGACCCCAGTCAAACTCGTGGTTACCGAACGTGGCTGCGTTGTAGCCCATGGCATTGAAGACATCAATGGTGGGAAGACCCTTCTGAATATTGGACAGCAGACTACCCTGCATTTCATCGCCGGCATCCACAAGCAACACATTGTTCGTTCCCTTTGCTGTCCGGACACTATTAATTACTGCTGCCAGACGAGCCATACCTGGATTGCTGGCTTTGGTTGGGTCGGCACTTGAAGGCTCCAACTGCCCATGAAAATCATTGGTGTGCAAAATGGTGAATGTGACGGGATCGGCAGGCAGGCGGGTTGGTGCCGCCGTAACCTTCAAAGATATCTGGGAAAACAACAGTACGAGCACCACTGCCAGGGTCAGTGCTCGCATGGTTTTTGAGTACATAGGTCTCCTCCAAGAAGTTACTTGATGGTGTTTGTTTTGAGTCTTGCGGCCATGCTGTGCATGGGTGAACAACACAAAGGGCTGTTGGCTTATCTGCCTCCTTTCAGAACACGCTCTACATTTGATCAAAAACCCATGGCTGATATGCAGCCAGACACTTCACGAAAGCCCTAGTAAGCACCAACAGTAAGAAAACCAAAGTTATGGGCGCAATCCCATTATTAAAGGTTTGATTCCTGATTGCAATTGACATTCATCATCGATTTATCATGAGGTTGCAACATGACCATGTTGACAAATTAACTCAATAAGACAATAGTTGTATAATCCCTGCCATGAAGGTTCTCTTTATTTTTCTGGATGGGATCGGTCTGGGCGAGAATAACCCGGAAAAAAATCCGTTGGCGCGTGCGCACATGCCAAACCTGGTCCGGCTGCTGGATGGCAGGCAACTGACAATAGGTAGCGCGCCATATCATGGTGAGCAAGCCTCGTTGCTGGCCATCGACCCGAACGTTGGCGTGGCAGGTCTGCCGCAATCGGCAACCGGGCAGGCGATCCTGATGACGGGCAGGAATGTTTCGGCAGAGATCGGGTATCACTATGGACCCAAACCCAACCCGGCGGTGGCGGAATTTTTGAAGCAGGATACAGTATTTGGGTGGTGCGTGGCGCAGGGTAAGCGGGCGGCGTTGTTGAATGCGTATCCGCCGCGGTATTTCGATGGCATCGATTCGGGGAAGCGTCTGTTTTCTTCGATCCCGCTGGCGGTGACGAACGCCGGATTACCCTTGTTCACAGAGAAGGAGCTATACGAAGGACAGGCCATGTCGGCGGATTTTACAGGGGAAGGCTGGCGGACGATGCTGGGGTTTGCAGATGCGCCGGTGCTGGACGCGCCTCAAGCCGGACGTTTGCTGGCCACGCTGGCGATGGGCTTTGACTTCTCTTTGTTCGAATACTGGGCTAGCGATTACGCGGGGCATAAGCAACAAATGGAGACCGCCATCGGGCTGATGGAAACCTTTGATGGCGTGCTGGGCGGATTGGTGGAGACGCTGTTAGATGCAGACGGGCAATGGAAGGATGAACTGCTGGTGGTGGTATCTTCAGACCACGGCAACATGGAGGACCTTTCCACACGCAAGCACACGGATGCAATGGTGCCGCTATTGGTGATCGGTCCACAGCCAGCACGGGAAGAGTTTGCGAAAGAGATGACCGACCTGACGCATGTGGCTCCGGCCATGTGGCGGGCG
>CAZJMZ010000147.1:0-7563 GCA_964547115.1 uncultured Anaerolinea sp.
GATGCTGATGGCGCGGGATCAGGTAAGGGGTGAGTCTGAAGCGGAGCGCATTCCATATGCAAAGTTTGTGCAGGGTGATGTCACCAATGCGGAGGCTTGTCGGCGGGCGGTGGCTGAGACAGTGCGGGTCTTTGGCGGGCTGGATGTGCTGGTCAATTGCGCGGGCATCATCTTTCGCAATCGAACCGTGGAGCAGACAACCGAAGCGGAGTGGGATGCGACGTTCAATGTGAATGTGCGCGGCACGTTCCTGATGTGCAAGTATGCCATGCCAGCCTTGCGTGAGCGCCGGGGCTGTATCGTAAATCTATCTTCGTATGTGGGGTTGGTGGGGTTTCGTGGGGCTTCGGCGTATGCCGCCTCGAAGGCGGCCATTGTGAACCTGACGCGTTCGATGGCGCTCGACCATGCACGGGAGGGTGTGCGTGTGAATGCGGTGTGCCCCGGCAGCGTGGATACAGAGATGATCCATACGGCGTGGGAGCAGTTCGGCGATGTGCAGGCGGCGCAGAAGTTGTGGGCGGAGAAACATCCGCTGGGGCGCATTGCCCGGCCGGAGGAAGTGGCACAGGCGGTGTTGTTTCTGGCCAGCGCCGAGGCGAGTTTCATCACCGGCACGGCGCTGGCTGTGGATGGTGGCCTCACCGCCGGGTGAGGCTCAGCCTTGGCCCACGTCGGGCGCCTGCTTGGCGAGCAGGTCGGCCACGGTTTTGAGTTCGAGCCACCATTGGTCTTTGGGACGTTGATGTTCGGCATCGATCATGCGGTCGAAATCGCGCATATCGTGAAAATGGATCTTGCCGTTCTGCATGCCGATGAAGGCGCTGTTGAAATCCTTTTTATCGCATTGCTCGATCAGATACTCAAGACACATGCGCGCCAGGCGGGTGGCTTGTACGCGGTCGAAGGGGGATGGGTCGCCGCCTTGCTGTAAATGGCCAAGGATGGCGGGACGCACATCGAACACCTCGCGGCCCTCCTCCTCGAACAACGCGCACATGAACTCGGTGGTGTAGACCGGGTTCGCCGCCTCGTTGCGGATCATCAAGCCCAGTCGTTTGCCGCGATTGAAGCCCGCCAATAGTTTCTCCACATCGTTTTGCATATCGCGCAGGCGCACGCCCTCTTCGTGCAGGTACACGCGCTCGGCGCCGGTGGCCATGCCGCCCATCAGAGCGAGGTAGCCGCAATAATGCCCCATCACTTCGACCACGAAACAGCGGCGTGTGGCCACGGCTGATTGTTTGATCTTATCCACGGCATCGACGATGCTGTTCAAGGCCGTATCTGCGCCAATGCTGAACTCGGAACCGGGCAGGTTATTGTTGATCGAAGCAGGCAGACAGATCATCGGGATGTTGAACGAAGGAAAGTTCGGGCGGTTGGTCAACAGCACATGCGCCGATTCGTACGCGCTCCAGCCGCCGATCATTAACAACGCATCGATCTTGTGGTCTTCGATCACGCGTGCGATGGCATACAGGTCGCGCCCTTTGGGGACGCGGCGCGTCGTACCCAACATTGAGCCGCCGCGTGAAGCCCAACCGGTCACGCTCATCCAATTCATTTCCTCCACTTCACCATCCACCAGCCCCTCGAACCCATTGCGGACGCCCAGCATGATATGCCCGGCATCCAACCCCAGGCGGATGGCCGCGCGCCCGGCGGTGTTCATGCCCGGTGCGGGCGCGCCAGCGTTCAACACCGCAATGCGGAAGCGCTTTTTGGCCGGGTCCACGGGGCGGGGCAGGGCGCGCACCATGGTCTTGAAGGTGGTGAAGGCATCCTTGAAAGATGAACTGCGCAACGAGATGGCACGCTCGTAATCCTTTTCCTTGATGGCCTCGGCCACGGCCTGCGTCTTGCGCACGCTTTCCATCAATGGCAGGCGGGTCATGCGGTTGTTGCGAATCCCGATGACCACGGGCTCGTCCTCCGGTTTGGCGGAGAGCAGCGTGTTGACCGCCTCATAGCCCATCAAGGTGCTAAGCGTGCGGTCGAAGGCGCTGGGCTTGCCGCCGCGCTGTACGTGGCCCAGGACGGTCACGCGCACCTCTTCCTTCAATTTTTCTTCCAACACCCTTTGCACATCGCTGGAGCCGATGTAATTACCGTTACGGTCACGCGCGCCTTCAGCGAGGATCACAATGCTATCTCGGCGACCAGCCTTGCGTCCGGCTTTGAGACGTTCGACCAGCACGTCCTCCCAGTTCTCCACATCGGGCGGCGCTTCGGGGATCAGCACCCAGTCGGCACCACAAGCCAGCGCGCCCATCAGAGCGAGATAACCGCAGTTGCGTCCCATCACCTTGACCACGAACGTGCGCTGGTGACTGGCTGCCGTGCTCGTGATGGCATCCACGGCTTCGGTGATGCGGTGCAGGGCCGAGTCGGTGCCGATGGTCATATCGGTGCCGGAGAAATCATTATCGATCGAGCCGACCAGTCCCACAATGGAAAAGTTCGGATATTGTGCAGCCTCCTCGTTGGTGATCTCGCCGTGCTCCACCAATTCAGCGATCAGCCCGGGCCATTCCTGCCGAAAGATGTTCGCGCCGGTGAGCGAGCCATCGCCGCCGATGACGATCAAGCCATCGATGCCTGCCTTGACGAGATTCTTCGCTGCCTGCCTGCGCCCATCGCGGTGACGGAACGCTTCGCATCTGGCCGACCCGATGGCTGTTCCGCCCAACTGGAGAATGCCCCCCACTGAATCCCAATTCATCTGGCGAATGTATTCGCCATCATCCACAAGGCCCTGATAGCCTTCATAGATCGCAAAGACCTCCGCGCCGCGGTCCAATGCCGTGCGCACCACCGAACGCACCGCAGCGTTCATGCCTTGCGCATCGCCGCCGCTGGTGAGTATGCCAATTCGTTTCGTCATGATATGCCTGCCGTTTTGATTCGCGTCCCACGGGAGTAAAGTTTTGACCGCTGCCAGTACCCGTCAACCCCGCAGGACGTTACATGTGAAATGGATTTCGTGCGCATTGATTCTACTGCAAATATGCAGTGGAGGAGGTTAATAAAGCCTGAAGCCTGCCGGATACCTTCCGATCGGTTGAGTTTGTGGACAACCCATTGAAGATGGTTTGCATGTGCCATTTCATTTCCCTCTTGAAATTTCCCTGATTCGTGCTATGATTGTTTTTGAGCGATTTTGATTGCTTATGAGCGAATTTACCCCCACCCCTGAACGACAAAAACAGATCCTTTCCCTGCTGGCCCGGCAGGGACGGCTGAGCGTGAACGAGATCGTCGAGCAGTTTTCGATCAGCCTGGCCACCGCACGGCGCGACCTGGAAACCCTGGCTGCGCAGGGCAAGGCGCGCCGGGTACACGGCGGCGTGATCGCCGTGGAGGCGGCTCCGCCTGAACTGCCGATCCTGGAACGCGAAAACGAGCAGACGGATGAGAAAGCCCGCATCGGACTCGCCGCCGCAAACCTGGTTTCCGATAACGAGACTGTGTTCCTCGGTTCAGGTACGACTGTGCTCGAAGTAGCCAAGAGGCTGCGCGATCGCAAGGGCCTGACCGTGATCACCAACTCGCTGCCAGTGTTGAATGCGCTGGCAGGCATTAAAGAGATAACAGTGGTTTCACTGGGCGGTCAATTGCGTGAAAGCGAACTCTCCTTTATCGGCCACATCACCGAACTGGCGTTGACCGAAGTGCGCGTGGATAAGGTCATTGTGGGGACACGCGGCGTCAGCCTGGAGCATGGACTCACCAACGACTACCTGCCGGAAACCCTCACCGACCGCGCCATCCTCAAGATCGGGCGCACGGTCATCATTGTGGCAGACCACACAAAAGTGAATCGGGTTGCCACGGCTTTGCTTGCGCCGTTGACATCCGTGCAGGTTTTTGTGACCGATTCCAAAGCGGACAAGAAATTCATGCAAGTGTTGAAGAAAAATGAGATCCAGGTCGTGATCGCCTGATGATCGACCGCTGAAAATAGGACGCATTAAACGGTCAGCGGTTGATCGTTCAAGAGGAAACCATGCTGCTCAAAGACTTTCGTCCACACTCCAAACTCGTTACGAAAACCACCCTGGTCGTCAAACCCAAATTTCCAGTCATCGATGCGCATGACCATCTCGGTGAGCCGTTCGGCGGTGGCTGGGACAGGAAGCCGCTCAGTCAACTGCTTGACTTGCTCGATGAAGCGGGTGTGACGCACTATGTCGATCTCGATGGCGGCTGGGGCGAAGATATTCTCGATGCGCATCTCAAGCATTTCAAGGAAGGCGCGCCGGAACGCTTTCAGGTCTTTGGCGGTGTGGATTGGGGCAAATGGTCGGAGTTGGGGGATCAGTTTCCGGCGTGGGCGGCGAAGCGTCTTGTCGCACAAAAAGAACGCGGCGCACAGGGGCTCAAGATCTGGAAGCCGTTCGGCCTGCATGTCAAAGACCATCAAGGCCGCTTGGTGGATGTCGACGATGAACGCTTGACTCCGATCTGGGAAACCGCGGGCGAACTGGGCTTACCGGTGCTTATCCATGTTGCCGACCCCGTGGCGTTCTTCGACCCCATTGACGAGACCAACGAACGCTGGGAGGAGATCGGTGAGCACCCTGATTGGGCGTTTACCAGTCCGCCGTTCCCGCCCTTCATGCACATCATGAACTGCTTCAAGAATATGGTTGCCCGTCATCGCAATACCACGTTCATTGGCGCGCATGTGGGCTGTTATGGCGAGAATCTCGGTTGGGTGGGGCAGATGCTCGATGACTGTCCGAACTATTACATTGATATTTCTGCACGTTTCGGCGAGATCGGGCGCCAGCCTTACACCTCACGAAAATTTTTCATTCAATATCAAGACCGCATCCTGTATGGCTCGGATATGAGCCCCGACCTGGATGCCTATCGCCTCAGTTACCGCCTGCTCGAAACCGACGATGAATATTTCAACTACAACACCAGCGAAGTGCCGGGGCAGGGGCGTTTCTATGCTTATGGCCTGTATCTGCCGGATGAGGTACTGGAAAAGGTGTATCGAAAGAATGCGATGAAGGTGCTGAAGTTCTGACCGCCGTTGACGACCGCTGACCGCAATCAATTCGGGCTGTCGTCAGCGATCTTCAAGAAATGAAAATGATATGAACCTGGATAACTACCATACCTATCGTGAAATAAAGACTCAAACCCAGGCGTGGGCGCAAGCCTTGGATGTCGTTCACGCGGCGCGACTCCCCGAAGCCGGGCGCTACGACCATGTGCTTTTTACTGGCTGTGGCTCCACCTATTATCTCTCTCTGGCGGCGGCGGCTTTATACCAGGAACTGACCGGTCGCCCGGCGCGCGCCGTCCCTGGCGGAGAGTTGTTGTTGAATTCGCAGACGGTTTTGACAGACCAGAAAACCCTGCTGGTTGCCATCAGTCGCTCAGGTACGACGACCGAAACTGTGAAGGCGGTCGAAAAATTCAAGGCTGAAAAACACGGGGATGTGGTGGTCATCAGCAATTATGACGAAGTACTTTCCAGGTCTGCCGATGTGAACATGGTCATTGACAAGGGGCAGGAGGAATCCGTGGCACAGACGCGTTCCTTCGCTTCGATGTTCGCGGCGGCGACGGCCTTCGCGGCGAAGATGGCGGGGCGGCACGATCTGCTGGAGGCGATGAAGCAATTACCGGTCATTGGGAATGCGGTCATTGGGAAGTATGAGGCGTATGCAAAAACACTGGGCGAAAATTTGGGTTATGACCGATTCTATTTTCTTGGTTCAGGGCTTCGGTATGGGCTCGCGTGCGAAGTGAATCTCAAGATGAAAGAGATGACGCTCACGCACAGCGAGCCGTTTCACTTTTTGGAGTTTCGTCACGGACCAATGAGCATGGTCAATGAGCATGCTGTGGTGGTGGGAATGCTGTCGGATGCGAACCGGGCTCATGAGGCCAAGGTGTTGTCAGAGATGAAAGCGCTTGGGGGGACCGTGGCAAGCCTGGGTGAGTCTGAAGCGGAGGTCTGTTTTGAGTCGAATATTCCTGAGGAGGTGCGTGGCGTTCTGTATCTGCCTGTCCTGCAATTGATGGCGTTTTATCGTTCACTGGCAAAAGGTCTTAACCCCGACCGTCCCACCAATCTGACGGCGGTGGTCAAACTCGATTTCTAATAAAGGAGAGAAGCATGAAAAAGGTACTGTTCGTTTTGGTGTTGGCCAGCCTTGTGCTTGCCGCATGTGGAGGCGGCGCTACTGAGCCTGCCGCCACTCAGGCGCCCGCTGCCACGGATGCGCCAGCAGAAGGAAAGATCGAGATTCGCGTGTGGGGGCATCAGGCTCCGGCATTCAATGAAGCCAGCCAGAAGATGTTCGCTGATTTCATGGCGGCCAACCCGAATGTGACCATCAAGTATGAGACCTTCCCGTGGGAAGTGTTCATTCAGACGATCCAGACCTCACTTCCGGCAGGCAACACCGCCGATGTGATCCTGATCCCCGGCGGTTATACCTGCCGCTATGCCTCGGGCGGACAGTTGCTCGAAGTGCCCGCTGATGTGATGACGCTCGACGCCGCAAAGGACATTTTCTTCGATGCGCCGCTCGGCGGTCAGACCTGTGATGGCAAGTTGTATGGCTTTCCGGCGGAATACAATCTCGAATATGGCGGCGCATATGTGAACCCCGCCCTGTTCGAAGCGGCCGGCCTGACGTATCCTCCGCAGTGGCAGACGTGGGATGATGTGGTTGCCGATGCCAGGAAATTGACCACCGTTGGCTCGGACGGTGTGATGACCGTGGCAGGCCTGCACTACACCAACAGCGACCAGTTGTTCACGTACTTCCTGGCGGGTATTCTGGAGCAGGGTGGCACGTACTTTGCCGAGGATGGCAAGCATTTTAATTTCAACTCGCCGGAAGCAGTGGCTACCATCCAAAAACTGATGGACATGGCGCAAAAGGATGGGATCGTTGACCCGATCATCTTCAATCAGGATAGCGAATGGGTGGGCGATTCGTTTGCGCAGGGTCACAACGCCATTGGCGTATTGGGCTCATGGTATGCAGGCGACGCCAAGATCGGGTATCCCGACTTGAAGTTCGATTACGTGACCTTGCCGCCCTTGATGGGCACCCAACACAAGTTCGTCTCGGTGGGTGGCTGGGGCTATGTGGTGGGCAAGAGCACGAAGAACCCCGAATTGGCCTGGAAACTGGCAGCTTTCCTGGGAGCCAATGAAGCGAACGTGATGTTCTTCAACACCAAATCGGCGACCATTCCAGCGATGAAGTCTGTAGCGGCCGACCCGAAGTATGTGGAAGCCGTGCCGTTCGCCGCGGCGGTCTTGCCAATTCTTGGGAATGGTGCGTATCAGGGCAACCTAACCGATTCGGATCAACTCTCGTATGAGATCATCTATCCGACCATTCTGGATGCCATTCAAGGCAACCTGACGGCAGAGGAAGCGGCGAACAACATTAACGAAGCTGCCAATGCCATGGTGGACGCGGCGCAATAATCAGTGATCAGTCCAAACGTGCGGCGGGTTATGCATCAAACAAAAAACGCCCCACCGCTGGAGCGGTCGTGAAGACGGGTAGCTGTTAA
>CAZJMZ010000148.1:0-1563 GCA_964547115.1 uncultured Anaerolinea sp.
GCCTGCCGCGTGCGCAAGGCATGGAACCCCACGCCTTTTTCGCGATACTTCGCCATCACCCCTTCGATCAACTGGCGTTCCTGTTGCGGCAGGGCTTCGTCCATCAGCCCCGAGACCGACCGGCGCACCAGTTGAAAGCCGGTCCACACGATGTTGAGCGCCACTACGATCGCCACGATCGGGTCGAGCGCCTGCCAGCCCGTGAGACCTGCAACCGCCACCCCCCCGATCACGCCGGCCGAAGTCCACACATCGGTCATCAGGTGATGTGCATCGGCTTCGAGCGTGATGGAGCTGTGCTTTTTTCCGGCGTTAAGCAATATCCGTGCCACAGTAAAGTTAACTGCCGAAGCCGCCAGTGATACGCCCAGGCCGATGCCCAATTGTTCGATCTCTTTGGGATGGAGCAAGCGCTGTACCGCTGTGCTGATGATCGCCAATGCCGCGCCAAGGATCAACAAGCCCTCGGTCACACTCGCGAAATACTCGGCTTTGGAGTGCCCGTATACATGGTCTTCATCCGCCGGGCGCGCCGCAATGGTCAGCATTACCAGCGCCATGAGCGCGCCAGCCAGGTTCACCAGCGACTCGATCGCATCTGAAAGCAGGCCGATGGAGCCTGTCAGCCAATACGCGCCCGATTTGAGTGTGATGGTCGCCAGTGCCGCCCCGATCGAAAGCCAGGCAAATTTGGTCAGATCGGCGCGGCTTTTTACGCCTTGTTGTGTGGTGGGGGAGGTTGACATGCCAAAATGATACATGGGCCACAACACTTTGCGAAGGGACAAATGTCATAAAAAACAAAAACAGGACCCGTGTCGCACCGGGTCCCGTTTTTGTTGCGCATTCTCAACGTTCACATGCCGATGCCGCGTGCCATCATCGGAGCCGCCAGGAGGATGATGACGATGCCCGCCAGTTCCAGGATTAACAATAGCCTGGTGCGACGAAACTCCGCTTCGCTCACAGCCGGAGCCTGCCCCGCTCCGATCTGCTTGTTCCACCGCAAAAAGCGGATCGTCGGGTCGATCGAGAGCAGTCCCACCAGCGTGAAAGCGGCCATCTTCACCCAAAAGAACGGGCTGTGGGTATAAAAGTTCACCCCCTTCTCGAAATAGAACACGCGCAACAAGCCTGCCACCAGCAGCAATCCCGCGGTGATGCCATAGACCAGGTCGGCCCGCTGAATACGCCGCGCCTCCGCAATGGACAGGTCTCTGCGAAAGGTGATGAATTCATAGACCAGACACGCGACCAACGTAAATGCTGAAATATGATGCAAGCTGGCCATGAGGGATGTGATCAGGATCATCTATTTTTTCCTTGTCTACTTCTTTTCGGGATGGCTCTTATACCAGGCCACCGTCGTCTTGATGGCTTCCTTCATTGGCGTGGCTCTCATACCAAAGGTCTTCTCGAAACGGCTCGAATCAACAATGAACGGTTTCTCGAACTCATACATCATCTCCACGGTCTCTTTTGCCTCAGGGATGAACAACCCGCCGAGCCACATCATCGTCCGCCCCATGGCGCTGAACTTTGGAGCAATGCCCATTTCTGCAG
>CAZJMZ010000148.1:1663-7457 GCA_964547115.1 uncultured Anaerolinea sp.
CTGCCGGTCAGACCATCGATGATGGCTTTTTGCATGGGCGGGAATTTCTGCACCCATTCGGTGTATTCGGGTTGTGCAGATTGATACACCACCTGCGCGCCACGCGTCACTTCTTTGATTTTCGCCGGGTCATACACATCCGAAGCCACCACCTCGACACCAGCCGGGACCTCATCCATTTTGCCCGAGCGGTTCACCATGCGGACGGATTCTCCGCGCCTGACGAGTTCGTTCATGATCGCGCGACCGATCGCGCCGGTTCCTAAAACGACATGTTTTGCAGACATATAAATTCTCCTTTAGGCTTTGGAAATCAAATTCCAAAAATAGACAATGAAGAACGAGCCTACCGTCAGACAATAGACCTTGATGCCGATCTCAATGATTTCATCTACGGTCAAAATGAACAGCAAGCCCGTGTTGATACCATACAGCAGGGCATATAAACCCAGGAAGATCAGGCCCGATGCAGCCAGCAGACCAAACAGAGCGGCGCGGGCATCTCCGCGTAGGAGGAAGATGAATGCCAGCAACGAAGTGACCGCGATCCACCCA
Source organism: uncultured Anaerolinea sp. (assembly GCA_964547115.1). Lineage (GTDB taxonomy): Bacteria > Chloroflexota > Anaerolineae > Anaerolineales > Villigracilaceae > Defluviilinea. The sequence goes on from CAZJMZ010000148.1 coordinate 2,219, forward strand.
TCAGCCAGGGGAAAAGACATGAACCAGTTCTTATATCCTGGCACAAGTTCCGTAACCGGAAAGACCTTTGCAAAGACCAAAACCCAATAAACGACAATGCCAAATGTAGTGAAGGCGGTCAGACCAAGCGCCAGATTCTTCATTTTGCCTCGCTTGCCAATATCTGCTCAAAACGCGCGGCTACAGCAGCCAAGCTCAAGGGCCCACCATGCCCGACGTGCAGCCTGGCCGGTTTAAGAGCCATGATCCTTTTGAGGCTCGCGTGGAGTTGCTCAAGATCATCGATGTAATAGTGATAATTCGGACGCGCACCGAGCAATGCACCACCCAGCCAACCGCCCATCAATACATCCCCGATGATCGCATCGTGACCGGTCATGATTGAGATGGAGCCCCGGGTATAGCCCGGCGTGAACAAGATTCTTGCATCCACCCCAAATTCTCCCAAACTCAACTCTTGTTCAATAAGGATATCTGGTTCACTGCGTTCGAACGAATTCGGTATCAATGCCGCGATCAACCTGGCTTCGAGGTTCCTCGGCTTGATCTCGCCATTTCGACCTTCGCGCAACATGAAGGCGTCGTTGGCGTGGACTGCAACCGGTACGCCCAGCCTGCGTTTCAATTCTGCGGTTGACCCGGCATGGTCGAAATGCCCATGCGTATGGAGGAGCAACGCAATATCTTGTTCGCGCACACCCGCCTTTTTAACCGCGGCCAGGATCTTATCTGCCTCATTGGGGGCGCCTGCATCTACAAGTATTGCCTTACGATCCTTCACCAGATAGGCGTTTGAGAAACTGAGTTTGATCTTGATGATTTCCATGTTATGCCAGCCAATCTAAAATAATCCGGTTCACTTCATCAGGCTTTTCCTGATGCACAAAGTGATCCGCATCCAGCATCACTGTCTTCGGCTCGTGCTTCAGCCAGCGGGCATTATGCTCATGCCCCGAAGCCAGCAGAAAACGGTCGCGCTGGCCGTGAATGACCAACGTCGGCGCCTCAATGAGCGGCAGGGTTTCGTCCAATGCATACGGCTCACGTGGATAGTTGAACTGGTAGAAAGCGGTAATCGCATTGGCGTCGGTCTTTCGGTCAGCGAGCAGGTAGAGGGGGAGTGCGAGGCGGTCCAACAGCAAACCGATCTGCCACGGGCGGAACATCGGCTTCGCGTCCTCCTTCTGCATCGTACGTGCATATCCGCTCGCGCGATGTTGTTCGCCGTGTTCCGCCAATTCTTCACGCAACGCATTGGGATGGGGGACGCTCAGAATCACAAGCCGACTCGTCAACTCGGGATGAAGCGCCGCAAAGTGCCACGCCACCCACGCCCCCGCATCATGACCGACGATCACAGCCTGCTCCCGTCCGAGGTGCCTGATCAACGCCGCAACATCCTCCACCAACCGCTCCACCCGATAGCCGTCTTTCGAAGCAGGCTTACCCGACTCATTAAATCCGCGCTGGTCAATTGCCACAACTTGATACTGTTTGGATAAGGCTTCGATCTGATGCCGCCACGAATACCAAAACTCAGGGATGCCGTGGATCATCACCACCAGCGGACCTTTTCCCAAGGTGACATAATGAAGTTTGACGCCTTCGTTCTCGAAGAAACCATCTTGAACGCGTTTGACAATGGCGTGAGCGAACGCCCAATTCTTTACAAGATTCATGCTGGGGCTCTGGTTACGCAGGCGGGTTGGGGGCGGTAAAACCCGATTGCATCATCTCCGGCGCTGTGCGCCCGGCGGCATGCAACGAGGAAGGGTGTTTAACCTTGGACAGCTTGCCTTCTCGCAACATACGTTGATGCGCTTCTTCCCATGTCGGCAGTTGAGCGTCGGCTTGTTGCCAGCGTGCCACAGCTGCCTCGTTGCAAATTTCCGAGAGAATGCGCATGGCGATCTGATGTGCGCCGGAACCGCGATAGTTTTTCATGGCGGCTTCATCGGTCCAGACGGTCTTCGTCCATACGACGTTGTTTTTCTCGAAACGGGTTTCAACCCCAAGAATTCCTTCTGCCTTCTGGGCTTGCGAGCCGGTGCGCATGGCATGCAACATAAAGATGGGCATATAAAAGATCGAACGGACGCGCAAACGGGTGATGGATACGTTGTACATGATTAAGCTCCTGTGACGAATTGTTTGACGATGGCTTGCATTTCATACTGGTAAAGTGCCGAGCCGTCCACGCCGAAGGGCGGCATATTGTTTGAAATTTCAAGTGATACCAACCCATGCACCCGGCTCCAGATGAGCATGGCGACTGACAACGCAGTGATATGGTAATCGCCCGCGAATTTCTTCCACACTTCGAACTGTTCTTCGTACCCCTGCTGAACTTTTGGATAACCGGCTGTGTTCAAACGCCCCGCTGTGCGAAGTTGCTCCATCACGCTCACCAGGGCACTGAGTGAGCGTGCCGCGGAAGGCAGCACTTCCAGCAAAGGCGCCTCGTAGCCAGGGATGGGTGTGCCGAAAATAAGTTGGTAGCGCTGTGGGTGTGCCAGTGCCCAGGCGCGGTAGGCCTGGCCAATCGCGGCCAGCCGCTCTACAGGTTTGTTCTCCGCGATCGAATCGCGGGCAGCGATCTGTGAATCGCCAAAAGAAGTGTAGGCGTCGATGATGAGTGCGGTCACCAATGCATCGCGGTCGGGGAAGTAGTTGTAGATGGCGGGAGCGGTGATCTTCAGGTCGCGGGCGATGGCGCGGAGGGAGAGGGCCGGGGCGCCCGATTCGGCGATCTGCTTCCAGGCGGTGGCTTTGATGGCTTCCTGTAAATTGGGGATCTGCTTGCGTTTGATGGGTCTGACCATGTCTGCTCCTGATAACTAAACACTGTATATATAATAAATATACAGTGTTTAGTTATTTAAGTCAAGAGGTAAATTGAAATTTTGTGAAACTTACAGCCAGGCTTATGCAAGCATCGGCGAAGCGCATGCCTGTGTTTCAAACGTGGCTATAATCAACGTATGGCTGAAACATACGATGTCGTTGTTATTGGCGGGGGAGTGGCGGGCCTCACTGCCGCTCTACACCTGGCCGAGCGCGGACTCAAACCACTGTTGCTCGAAGCCGATGAACGTGTGGGCGGGCGGCTTTCGGGCAAGTCGCCAGTTACCATCGGCGAGTGGACCTTTCCCACCGAGCATGGGGTGCATGGCATCTGGCAATCGTATGTGAACCTCAAAGCCATGCTGCAGCGGCATGCTTTACTTGGGCAACTCATCCCGGCTGAAGAGGAGCAGTGGATCCATCGCATGGATGGCGTCATCCGGCGTGCGCCCATCGGGTCGGCCATTCGCAGCAGCTGGCTGCCCGCGCCGTTGCATTACATTCAACTCTTCACCCTGCCGCAATTTTTGTGGATGCTCACCCTGCGCGATTGGGCTTCGATCTTTCGAGTGTGGTCGACCCTGTTGCTCTCGATCGGCGTGGACCCGTTCCGCGAGGACCAGCCGCTCGCAGGTTTCACATTTGGCGGCGCGTTGGCGCAATGGGGACCGTCGTTTCGCGCGTTGTTCTCGGGGCTCACACGCAACGGCCTGGCTACTGATCCCAATGCTGTTCCGCTGGCAGGCTTTCTGGCGTTCCTGCGTTTTTACACCGTCATGCGGCGCGATGCCTGGCGTTTTGCCTACCTGCCCAACGGCGGTGGGGAGGTGTGTGAAAAACTTGCAGCGAAGGTCGAGACCCTCGGAGGGAGTATCAGGCTCAATTGGCGTGTGAAGCGGATGGAAAAATCCGGGGGTTGGATTCTGCACGGTGAGTCGAATGGACATGCTGAGACGGCCCGGGCTCCATATGTCATCCTCGCCTCCGACTCACCCGGGGCTGAAGCGATCCTGAAAAACAGTTTCTCCACTGAAGCCTTGTTCTTCCCCAAGGCGCTGGCGCATGCGGTCGTTCGCTTGTGGTTCGACGCTCCGCCGCGCAACGGACCGGAGGCGGGCATGTTCAGCGGTGACTTTGTGATGCATAACTTTTTCTGGCTGCATCGGATCTATGCGCCGTATCGCGCGTGGCATCAGGTCACACGCGGCGCGTGCCTGGAGGTGCATATCTACGGGCCGGAGGCGGTGTTGCTGCAGAACGATGCGATGTTGGTGACAAATGTGCTGACCGATGTGTATCGGGCCTTCCCTGAATTGAAGGGGCATCTCCTCAAGCCGCTCATCCAACGCAATGCGGCCACGCATACCCTGCCAGCATTGGGCGCGCGTGGTACGCACCTGGGCATCGAAACGCCATGGCCAGACCTGTTCTGCGCGGGCGATTGGGTGCGGCATGAGGCGCCCGCCTTCTTTTTGGAACGTGCCTGTGTGACAGGCCTGGAAGCGGCGAACCGGGTGCTGAAGTTGAGTGATAGGGAGCCCTTTGAACTGCAGGCTTATCCGCCGCCCGAGCCACTGGCCGCATGGATCGAAGCACTGATGGTGCGCGGGCGGCAACGGGCGCGTCGCGGCAAGCGTAAGGTGTAACCTCTCCCTGCTTGACTTATCTTATTCCAATGCTATACTCTCGCAAAAGTTCAGAGGAGGTGCTGCGGCACAAGAACCAACTCATTGTTGTCTGATTTGCATTGGTCGTGTTCCATCCATCCCATTTTCGCCAATCGGAGGAGATATGCGCAAGACAACCCGTTCGTTCGTTACGTTCGTGCTACTGCTCGTTTTACTTGCCACCCTAAGCGGCACCGCCCTGGCCGCCCCGGCCCCGCAAGCCAAGTGGACTGTGATGGTCTACATCTCGGGGGATAACAATCTCGAAGACTATGTTGTGAAAGACCTTGAATTGGAACTCGCGCCCACCGGCTCCAGCGCGAATGTACAGGTTGTTGCTTTGGCCGACCGTGGACCTGGTTATGACATCAGCCGCGGTGACTGGCAGACGACCAAGCTATATCATGTGACGCAGGGTATGGTTGCCGATGCCGCGAGTGCCGTGGCCGACTGGGGTGAACGCAACATGGGCGATAAGCAAACGCTCATCGATTTTGTCACCTGGTCGAAGGCCAACTATCCCGCCGACCATTATGCCTTGATCTTCTGGGGCCACGGCTGGAACTGGCACCCCGGCTACGTGATGGAGGACGATACCGTTCCCGGCTCGGCCCTGCCCGACACGCTGGATTATCAGGAAATGAAGGCCGCGCTGCCTTCGATCGGGTTCATCGATGTGGTCGGTTACGACGGCTGCAACATGGCCTCCATCGAGATCATGAACCTGT
>CAZJMZ010000149.1:0-5914 GCA_964547115.1 uncultured Anaerolinea sp.
ACTGGCGGCGGCTTTCGCCAAAGGAGGAGACAGAGGAGCAGTTTGGAGGTGTCTTCGTTCCGTCTCCACTGTCCATCATAGTCGCGTGACCGTGATTCCCCCAATGTGGAATGTCACCGAAACCTCGTGATAATCTTCTTCTAAAAGGCTGCTAAAAACTCCCGCATTGCTCCAATTGCCTCGGCCGTCTCCTTGAATGACCGCACCTGCAACAGGCGGTCGGGATTGCCGGTGATCATTTTCGAAACCCGCCGGTCGGCATGGTGCAATGCCAGTACCGGCTTGCCGAGCATCAAGGCAAAACCGACCTCATAGCCCACACCGTGCGAGGGGACACTGACCTCCGCGATCAACACATCGCACTCGCGGATCCAATCCGTATCACGCTGATACACCGCCTCGGGACCTAATTCCGCCTCCCATGTCCCCGCACCTGACTCGGCCAAATGAGCGGTCAACACCTGATGCCCCTCCTGCCCCAGGGACGAAACCAAAACCTGATACACCGCTTCGAACTCACGCCCGCCGGTGATCGAACAGGCAAAATAGATCTTTTTCATTGTTGAGGTAACTTCGAGAGAATGGAATTGCGCTGCGGTTTGCGACCCGGCGGGCCGTAGGCATCATCATCACTGCCCGAGCGCATACTCTCCAATTCGGTCGTGAATTTGAGCCAGTCCTTGACCAGGATCACCAGGTGCGGCGTTTGATCCTTGAAGAAGAAGCGTGAGAGAAACATCCGCAAGATCGTCGGTGAAAGCGGATAGCCCTTCAACTCGATCACCACCGCCGTATGCCGGGCCAGCGGCGCAAAGATCTCGCGCATCCACCCGGACATGCCCCTGGCCGGAAACAACATGCTCATTTCATTGGTCAGCGTGCGCTGGATGCGTTTATAGGAGATGTTGAAACGTAGAAAAGGCGTGACAAACTTTAAGTGAGTGGGGAAGGCCTGAACATATGCGAACTGCATGATGATCAGAAAAAAGACCCCTACGAGAATGCACACCACCCCCAACACGACCAGCGGCATCCATGTCAACGGCAGCAGAGGGCCAAGCGGCTCGCTGTATTGTCCGTAAGCGATGCCGAATAGGCCCAACCCCATTGCGATCATTGGCGTCCACCAACGGCCCACGAGCCGCCGATAGACCAGCAGTGGGAATTTGGTCCCGCCGCGCGCCATGGACTTATTCGTCCTCGTCATTGCGAGGCAGCGACACGCCGTCGTTTGCGTCGGTCTCTTCGCCGCCGTTCAGTTGCGCACTGAGTTTGCGCATGGCCTGCGTGAGGTGCGCGCCATGCAGCGAGAAGGTGACATCGCCGCGGGTCTTTTCGATGATGCTGCGGGCCACATCGGTCTGGCGACGCAGGCCGCCGGTGATGGCATCAGGGTAGTCCATGGTGACGAGCACGGAGTAGATCTCGTCCATGTAGCCGAGCAGGCGTTCGGCTTCCTTGGAATAGCCGTGCCTCAGGATATCGAGGGTGCGGCGGCGCAACTCACCGACCACTTCAGCCAGGCCGTTGAGATAGGTCGATTCTTCAACGCGCAGGTCTTCGGGAGTCTGCAGCGGATGTCCCTGAATCAGGGCGCAGGTCACGTTGGCTTCCACGAATTCCTTGAGCGCGTCCTGGGTGTATCCGGCATAGAACAGGTCAGGGTGGCTGGAAAGGTCGTTGCGCAGTGTGTCGGCCAGGGAGGCAGCCTCAAGCAGTTGCGCGGCCATCGATTCTTTGTCGTCGCGGTGGACAGCGCGGATGGCGAGCGAGCAGGCACGGGTGAGATGACGCGCCTGTGCCAGAGCCTGGTCGCGCTTGGCGTTGCGAAGGTCGAACTTCTGGCGGATTTGGTCGGCAATCGTTTCGAGTTTATGCATACGGTGGTCTACGCTTTCTAATTTCCCTCTTCACTCTTTTGGCGGTTCCGGCGGCTGAAAGGGACGGAATAGGTTTTCGGCAAGGTTGGTGGGGACACTGATCTCACCGAGGTTGGATTCGTACCGGGCCAGGTTCTCGGCCAGCGCCCGCAACAACAGCTTGGCACTAAGCGGCGACATGAGAACACGGGCGCGAATGGCAGCTTTCTGTTCGCCCGGCAGGATCTGGGCAAAGTCGATCACGAAGTCAGCGGGGGAGTGGGCGATGCGGGCGAGGTTGGTGTATACAGCCTCCATGTCCGGCGGGACTTCGATCTGGGGGGAAGTCGGTGACTGGCTCATAGTGATGGTTCCAGATAAACAAACAGGCCTGAGAAACCGTACAACACGACCGGTTCGTCAGACCTGTGCTGTTCGTTTAGAACGGAATATCGTCTTCCGGCGGGATCTCGGCTACATCCATGCCAGCCGACATGGGGCCGCCACTTTCGCCTTCGCCGCGCCCGGAGAGGAAGCGCACCGTGGCGGCGGTAACTTCGAAGGAGGCTCCAGCGGAGCCATCCTGCTTGGTCCACACACGCGGGCCACCGGTGGCTTTATCGGGAGTAAGGCGGCCTTCCACCAATACCTTCATGCCCTTCTTGACATACTGGTTGCAGACTTCGGCCTGCTTGCCCCAGGTGGTGACCCGGAACCAGATGGTCTCCTTTACCTGTTCGCCGTTGCCTGTGGTGTACTGGCGGTTCGATGCAACCGAGAACGAGGTGACTGCCTGCCCCGAGGGGGTGTAGCGCATTTCGGGGTCCTTGCCGACGTTACCAACAATGATCAAGGTATGGTACATGAAGTGGTTCTCCTGTGAATAGGTACCCGCCTGCAAAACGGCGGGGGGTTGTGTGCAGGTATTTTACTCCATCCGTCAGGGTTCACCTAGTTATTTACACTGGCAATTCAGTTGAAAGATTTCATTTATTTACAGGACCCGGCTGTGTGGTTGTAATGAAACCGGGCCACACGTAATCAATATACATATCATTCGCTAGAGGAGAAAACCATGTCGAAAGAAACCGTCCCTGCCCGTTATCATCCCGCACTGGTAGCCCTGCACTGGATCGTAGCCCTGCTGATCTTTTTCATGATCGCCGCCGGCAAACTGGTCCTGCTGATGATGCCCAACACCCCGGCCAAGATCGTGCCGCTCACGGGGCATGTCGTTATCGGCATCACGATTTTGGTGCTGCTGGTCATCCGCTTTATTGTGCGGGTACGCACGGCGCATCCCGCCCCGGCGGATGCCGGCCACCCGCTGTTGAATCGTATTGGTGTGATCACGCATTATCTGTTATATCTCGCTGCGTTCGGCATGACCCTCAGCGGCATTGCAATGGCACAAATGTCGAACCTGCTCCAGATCCTGTTCGGTAATGCGGGCCTGCCGTTGCCTGAGGATTTCTGGGTGTATGCGCCGCGCATGGGGCATGGCCTCATTGCCACTGTGTTGATCCTGCTGATCGCCCTGCATGTGGGCGCGGCCCTCTATCATCAATTCATCCGCAAGGACAATTTGCTGGCGCGCATGTGGTTCGGCAAACGGTAGCAAGCTCATGACCTCCGGGTACAATCGGCCCGGAGGTTTTTTTATGTCCATTACCTATCGCCAGGGCACAGCGGCCGATGCACGCGCCGTCTTTCAGGTCTTCACCGAATCCATTCTCGATTATGGCACGCGCATGAACGTGATGGCCATCACCGGCGGCGCCGATGAACTGTGGGCGCGGCGCGGCCCACTCTTTGAATTTCTCGCCACGATGCCGGGCCGGTTCTGGGTGGCTGAAGCGGACAATGGAGAGATCGCCGGTTATGCCCGCGCCATCGAACAGGATGGCATGACCGAGCTCACCGAGTTCTTCGTCCGCCCGCCTCATCAATCGGGAGGGCTGGGACGTGAACTATTGGCCCGCGCCTTCGCTGAAAGCGACTCGCCCCACCGCGTGATCATTGCCACGCTTGATGAACGCGCCCTGGCCCGTTATCTCAAAGCCGGGGTGTACGGACGCTTCCCGGTCAAATACTTTTCGCGCAAGGCGGAAGTGGTCCACATCCCCACCGACCTTATCAGTGAGCCCATCGACATGGCCCAGCATCGGACCTCGCTTGAGCACATCGACCGGTCCGTGCTCGGCCACGCCCGCGGACACTTGCACACATGGATCGCCACCACCCGTGACGGCTTCCTGTACCAACGCAACGGGGTCATGGTTGGGTATGGCTATGACGGCGGTCCCTTTGCCTTGCTCGAGGAAGATGACTTCCCTGCCGTGCTGGCGCACATGGAAAGTCATGTGGCGCAGACGGGCGGCGAGTTTGGCGTGGAGGTGCCGTTCATCAATAAAAAAGCGCTCCAGTATTTCATGGAGCGCAACTATCGCATGGACTCGTTCACGGCCTTGTTCATGAGCAATGAGCCGTTCGGCCAGTTCGAAAAGTATCTGTGCTTTAGCCCGATCTTCTTCTTCTAACCAGCCTCACGGTATAAACTCGGGCGGCACGGCATCCTCGGCAGAGCGGCAGCCGTCAGCCTGGCAGAGCTTCATTTGTTCGAGCCAGGCATGCAGGGCGGTTTGAAGCGCCGGGTCCAGTTGCGGGCCGATATTCTCAAGTTGATAGGGGTCATTGCGCAGGTCGTAGAATTCGATCTCGCCGCTGGCGTATTCCAGGTAAATGTAATTCTCTGTGCGGAGGCCGCGATAGCGCAGGGTCGTTTCTTCGTTGTCCCAATAGCCCGATTCGATGAGGATGGCATTGCGCCACGGCGTGGATGGTTCGGGCTGGGGCTTGAGCAGGGGCAGCCAGGAGCGACCGTCGATGAAGTCGGCGAAGCGGACCCCGGTGAGGGCCGAGATCGTGGGGGCGATGTCGATGTTGGCGGTGATGGCCTCCACCACGCTGTTCGGCGGGATGCCCGGCCCGCGCACCAGCATGGGGACTTTGATATCCTCCTCGTACGGATAGCCCTTGACCGAGGGCAGGCCGTGCTCACCCATGTGCAAGCCGTTATCAGAGGTAAAGAAGATGTAGGTGTTCTCGAGCTGCCCATGTTGCTCGAGCAGGTTGACGAGTTCCAGCACCAGTTCATCCACGGCTTGCATGGTCTGTGCGCGCCGGATGAACAACGCATCGGCGTCGTATTGGGCGAACTCATCGCCGGGGGTGAGGGTGGCGCGCATGGCGGCGGGTTTATCGCTGAGATCGGCTTCGCCAAAGGATGGCTTGCTGGGGAAGACCAGGTCGGTGTACAGGCCGGTGTGACGTTCGGCCGGTGTGCTGGGACCGTGCGGTGCGATGGGGGCAATGTAGGCGAAGAACGGCTTGCCATCTGCGATGCTTTGCTCAATGAAGCGCAGCGCCTGACCTTTGATCACATCGGTGCTGTAATCGGCAGGCGTATCGCCGTATTGCACCACTTCACCGTTCTCGACCATCTTGTAGCCGTAGTAAAAGGTCTTTTCGTATTCTTCATATAGAAAGGCGTGCCAGTTGGTCCAGCCGGGGGGCACGTAGCGTTTCCCTGCGCCGAGCGGATAGGTGTTGAAGTATTTGCCGGTAAGCGACGTGTGGTACCCGGCGCCGTTGAGCCAGGTGGCGAGCGTCTCCTCTTCGCGGGTGTTGCGGTAAAAGTTGACGAAGCCCGGCGCGTTCTCAAGGATGTTGGTGTTGTGGGCGTATTGCCCGCGCAGGATGGAGGCGCGTGACGGACAGCACAACGGGTCGGAGATGAAATAGTTGGTGAAGGTGGCGCCCGCCTCCCCGATCAACTTGTTGATGTTGGGCACATAGGGCATCAGCGTCAGGTCGAGATCATCGGTGAGGATGAGGATGATGTTGGGTTTGGGCTTGAACCAGCCCGTGGCGGTGAAGGCCTGATACGCCAGCACACCAGCCAGCAGAATCGCTGCGGTGAGCAGGCTGTACCAGAGGGGTTTGTTTTTCATGAAGGGGTCCTCGACAAAATCGCGTGCGTCAGTGTTTTGGTG
>CAZJMZ010000149.1:6014-7404 GCA_964547115.1 uncultured Anaerolinea sp.
TCTTTAGGCTTTTGCAAGAGTGCTATACATCGAGTTCGTATAACACCGTCTCCATCTCTTGCGGCGTCAGTCCGCCGTGATGGCCGTAATATTTCATCTCGAAGCGGTCCTTCTCATACCACCACACCGCTTCGTGCAGGTACGAAAGCACCACCAAATTGCCTGCGCGTTCCCGAAAACGCGGCGAGAGCTCCGCGCCGAAATAGCCCTCGCGCATCAATAGCTCGGTGGGCACCACATCGGCTTTGCCTGCCAGCCGCTTCGCCAGAAAGGCCTGCGCTTCGTCCAACATCTCATCGTGGATATACAGGAACATATCCCGCGCCGACCCCGCCGGGACGAGCAGCTTGCCCTTGCGGTTGGTTTTGATAAAACGCTCGAACCCTGCAAAGTCGGGATGTGTGTTGAGATAGGTCGTCCGCTGCGGACTCACCTCTGCCATGCCGTGGTCGGCTGTCATCAGGAAGAGCACGCGCTTCCCGCTACCCGCCAGCTGCTTCTGCACGAATTGACTCATCTGCCACAAGAAGCTCTGGCACTCCGCCTCCACCTGCGCGGACGTGGGCCCATACTCGTGGCACAACGCATCGATCTTATCGAAGTACAAATAGATGTAAGCCGGGCCCGTCTGCTTATTGACCACCTCCCGCACATTGACCAGCGCCTCGGGCAGGGTCTTGTACCCGCGCAACTCCGCGCCTTCCATCACCGCCTTCGAATACGTGGACGGTGTATATTCGTGCGAGCCGAACACATACGGCGTCACGCCCAGCTGCCGCAACTGCGGGTAGAGCACGCCCGGCGGATACAGCTTGGCCGGGTCGGCGTTCTTTTTCTTGAGCAGGTCGCGTTCCTTGGTCCCGGCATAAGAGAAGAGCAGGGGCGTGATGGTCATATCGAGACTCGGCTCGTAATAGATCCACTCGTGCACCCCGCTCACGCCCACCGGCAACCCGGTGTGGATGGTGGTGACATGCGCCGCCGTGGTGGATGGGAATTGCGACGTCAGCTTGGTGATGCTCCCGTGTTCCGCCACGTGGCGCATGAACGCTGCGTCTTGATACTGTTCGAAGAACCGCCAGCCGAAGCCATCGATGAAGAACAGCAGGACAACGTCGTATCGACCTGACTCGAACGCAGACGTGATGCGTTGCGGCAGACCGGCGAACCCGCCGGTGTCGTAACGGGGTTTGATGAAGGTGGGGTTGAGGGCAGGCATGGATGCATTATACTGATTTTCACCGGATATAATTTTCACAGAAGCGGCTCACAGGCTGGGCTTTCATTGCCTTGGCCACAGAGACCGCGGAGTTCGCTGAGAAAAAACTCAAAAGCTCTGTGCGCTCTGTGGCTCAGCCGCACGACGTTAGCCACTCCCATTTTTACAGCT
>CAZJMZ010000150.1:0-7386 GCA_964547115.1 uncultured Anaerolinea sp.
TGAAGTGCTTACCACCGGCAACCATGCCAGGATCGATAAATGGCGCCGGGAACAAGCCCTCACCCGTACCTTGTACAAACGCCCCGACATGCTGGCAAAAGCAGACCTGAGCGACAAAGATAAAAAATTCATTGAAGACCTTCGCAAACAAGGCTGACCCGTACCCACCACATAGTATCTGGCGGGGCGCGCCCCGCATCACATCGCATTGGAGGCAATATGAAATTCAGTTACGGCAGAATCTTTTTGCTCGGCTTTGGCTTCTTCGGCGTCAGCATATTGAACGCCCTTTACAACTCCTACGTCCCCATCTTTCTGCAAGACAAATTCGACCTGCCCGCTCGCATCATCGGCATCTTCATGGCGCTCGATAACATCGCCGCACTGTTCATCCAACCGGCGGTGGGGCCGTGGTCGGATGGCGTGCGTACCCGCATTGGGCGGCGGATGCCATTCATCCTGATCGGTGTGCCCATCTCGGCGGTGGCTTTTGGGTTGATTCCCATCGCAGGCCTCCTGCCGCTTTTCGTGGCCTGTACCACCTCCTTCTTCCTCGCCATGGCCTTCTGGCGCACGCCAGTGGTGGCGCTCATGCCTGATATCACCCCCTCCGATAAACGCTCACAAGCCAACGGCATCATCAACTTTATGGGCGGCGTGGGCGGCATCATCGCTTTCCTTGCGGGCAGCGCCATGTATAAGATCAATCCCGGCCTGCCTTTCTGGGTGGGGTCGGGTCTGGTGCTCTTTGCCGCGCTGATGGTCTTCCTGTTCATCAAAGAGCCGGAGGAAGCAGTACCCACCGAACGCTATAACATCATCGCCAGCCTCCAGCAGGTGCTGAAAGACAAGGACAAAAGCACCTTGCGCCTGCTGTTTGCCATCTTCTTCTGGTTCCTCGGCTACACCGCGATCGAAGCCTTCTTTACTTTATATGCCCAGAATCATCTCGGGCTGTCTGAAGCCGACGGCAGTCGCCTGCTGGGGCATCTCTCGCTACTCTTCGTGTTGTTTGCCATCCCTTCTGGGTTGCTCGGCGGAAACCTGGGCCGGCGCGGCACTATCTCCACTGGTATTGTTCTGCTGGCCGCCGCCATCTTCGGCATTTCACTGACCCCGGCGAGCACCCTCACTACAGTGTTGACTAAGCTGCCTGTGCTCGGCGACATCCTCGGCATCAGCATCTTCCTGATGATCGCCGGTGTCGCCTGGTCGCTCATCAACATCAACTCCCTGCCAATGGTCGTGGATATGACCAGCATCGAGCGCATCGGCACTTTCACTGGCTTGTATTATTTATTCTCCACGTTATCAGCCATCCTGGGCCCAATCACAAACGGGTTGATGATCGATCTGACCGGCGGTAATTACAACGCCGTCATGTCGCTTGCGCCCATCACGTTGCTGATTGCGCTGGTGCTTATCTCCGGCGTCAAACGCGGCGAAGCCCAACCGCTGTAAACAGGTCGTTGCGTGACGTCCATCCGTTTGGTGATCTTTCTGGTGGTTGTGTTCAGCCTCACCGGCTGTGCCCAACCGCCGGATTGTTTTAAAGAACAGGTCTTCTGCGCCGCGCTGGTGACCGACACCCGCGGCCTCAACGACTTTGGCGCAAACCAGGAAATTTGGGCCGGGCTGCAACAAGCCAAAACGGATGGTGTGCTTGACCAGACCGCGTACATCGAATCGGTGGACGCCAAGGACTACGACAAGAACATCGCTTTCTTCGCAGCAGCAGGGTATGACGTCATACTCACCGCTGGTGCAGGTCTCAACACGACCACGCTTCGTAACGCTGACCTGTATCCTGATTCGGTTTTCATCGGCTTCAACCAGGCTGACGCAGACGCCCGCCCGAACTTCATCGCTGTCAATTTCGCTGAGGACCAATTGGGGTTTCTTGCCGGGGCGCTCGCAGCGCGGTTGACGCAGACCGGTATCGTGGGAGCGGCATGTGAAACCTCAGGCATTGACACGATGTGGCGTTATTGTGAAGGCTTTAGAGCGGGCGCTGCCCATGCCGATGAGTCCGTGAGCGTGCTGGTGACCTACCGCGACGATGGCAGTCGCGATCGCTTGTTCTTCGATCCTGATTGGGGAGCAGAGGCGGCACAAGACCTCATTCGCGATGGCGCCGATGTGCTCTTTGCCGCCGGTGGTGAAACAGCCGCAGGTGCGTTAAGAGCAGCTGGCAAGGCAGGTATTCAGGTCATTGGGGCGGAGCGGGATCAGGGGGCGGCACTGGCAGAGTCAAATGTCAGTGTGGTGACCAGTATGTTGGGACGGGTCAGTTTCACGGTCCAGGCGTTGATGCGGGCGGTCAAGGCGGGGCAAATGACCGATGTGCTGGCTGGGCCGATCGGGTATGTAGATGTGGAGGGGCGGGTGAATCCCACAGTGGCAACAGAGTTGGATGCATGGTTGCAGGGGCTGGAAAATGGCGAAATCAGGACAAATGTCACAAAAAACAGGCCTTGAAAGGGGCGAGGCTTGTCATATAAAAAGTTACGCTTTATACTTGCAAAGTCGTAAGGTAATGCAAATGCATGCCTGAAAAATACACACTTCTAAGAGGAGAAGAACAAATGAAAAAGCTGTACTCCGTTATAGCCTTGCTCGTCGTTCTCTCGCTGGCGCTCACCGCTTGTGGCGGCGCTGCGGGTAACAAGTTCAAGGTTGCTCAGGTGACCGACCTCGGCGGTATCGACGACAAGTCGTTCAACGCCACCGCCTATAAGGGCATTGAACAGGCCGTCGCCGAGCTGGGCGTGGAGGGCAAGTACCTCGAATCGCAACAGCAGTCTGACTACGAGAAGAACATTCAGCAGTTGCTCGACGAAGACACCGATTTGATCATCACGGTGGGCTTCCTGCTCGGCGATGCCACCAAGGCTGCCGCTGAAGCCAACCCCGAGACTAAGTTCGCCATCGTGGACTTCGCCTACGATCCCACCATCCCGAACGTGCTTGGTTTGGTCTTCTCGGTTGATCAGGCCGGGTTCCTCGCCGGGTATGCCGCCGCTGCCAGCACCAAGACCGGCAAGGTGGCCACCTTCGGTGGTATCAACATTCCGCCCGTGGCTTCCTTCATGATCGGCTTCGAAGCGGGTGTGAAGTACTACAACGCTCAGAAGGGCACGAACGTGGAAGTACTCGGTTGGGACACCGCCGCCAATGACGGTTCCTTCACCGGCAACTTCGAATCGCTCGATGATGGCCGCTCCTTCGCCGAATCCTTCGTTCAGGAAGGCGCTGATATCGTCATGCCGGTGGCCGGCCCCGTGGGTCTCGGTTCCGCTGCATACTGCAAGGAAACCGGTTCCTGCAAGATCGTCGGCGTGGATACCGACTGGACCGTTTCGGCTCCTGACTACAAGGATGTCATCCTCACCAGCGTGTTGAAGAACATGAACGTGGCTGTGTTCGCCGCCACCAAGCAGGCCGTGGACGGCTCCTTTGCCGGCGGTTTGTATGTGGGCACGCTCGAAAATGGCGGCGTGGGCATCGCCCCCGTGGCTGGCGCTTCGGCTGAATTGAACGCCGAACTCGAAAAACTGAAGGCCGATATCATTTCAGGCGCAGTGAAGGTTCAATAGTTCGTTCGTCTGTGAAAGGGTCGGGGAGTTACCTCCCCGACCCTTTTCGTCTCAGGTCTTAAGAGCTTCTTCTGTTGACATCTGCCCGCCACGCCCGGGCAGATGTGAGTAGAAGAATCCCATCCTTGAGTGCGGAGGCTACAGCATGACCAACGTTCTGGAACTGCGCGGCATTACCAAGCGATTCCCCGGCGTGCTTGCAAACGATAAGATCGATATAACGCTGCGTGAAGGCAAGATCCTGGCCTTGTTGGGGGAAAATGGCGCGGGCAAATCCACCCTGATGAACATTTTGTACGGCTTATACAAACCCGACGAGGGGCAGATCTTCGTGCGCGGGCAGGAGGTGGATATCCACGGGCCGAACGATGCCATTGCGCGCGGGATCGGCATGGTGCACCAGCACTTTATGCTGGTACCGGTAATGACCGTCACTGAGAACGTAATGCTGGGTGTGGAGCCGGTGAAGAACGGCATTCTGCTCGACCAGAAAAAGGTGGCAGACCGCATCCGTGAGATCTCAGATCAATACGGGCTGGAAGTGGACCCCGAGGCCTACATCAAAGACCTGCCGGTGGGCATCCAGCAGCGGGTGGAGATCATCAAGGTGTTGTATCGCTCGGCTGATATTTTGATCCTCGACGAGCCCACGGCTGTGTTGACCCCGCAGGAGGTGGAAGGCCTGTTCAAGATCATCGCCTCGCTCATTGCCAAAGGCAAGTCCATTATCTTCATCACCCACAAACTCAAGGAAGTGATGCGCGTCGCCGACGACATCACCGTGCTGCGGCTGGGTAAGGTGGTCGGCTCGATCGACCCGAAGGAAGCCACCCCCGAGATCCTGGCCACGATGATGGTCGGGCGTGATGTTAACCTGGTTGTGGCGAAGCAGAACTCGGTGCCAGGCGAAGCGGTGTTGGAAGTCAAGAATTTATATGTGCGCGATGAGCGCCAGAATTTGACGGTCAATGGCGTTTCTTTCGATGTCAGAAAAGGTGAAGTGCTGGGCATTGCCGGGGTACAGGGGAACGGGCAGACAGAACTGGTCTATGCTCTGACCGGTCTGTTGCCCATTGAAGATGGGCAGGTGCAATTAGCAGGAGAGCCGTTGCGCCATAGCAGTCCGCGCAATATTCTCGAGCGGGGTGTGGCCCACATTCCTGAAGACCGTCAGCGTCACGGCCTGATCCTCAACTTCCCCATTCACGATAATATGATGTTGTGCACGTATTACCGGCCGCCCTTTGCCAAGGGTGTGAACCTGCAGGAGCAGACCATCTTCAGCAACGCGGAAGGGCTGGTCAAGCAATTCGATGTGCGCACGCCCAGCATCTACGTCAATGCAGGTGGACTCTCCGGCGGTAACCAGCAAAAGGTGATCGTGGCTCGTGAGTTTTCACGTCCCATCAAACTACTCATCGCCTCTCAACCCACCCGGGGCCTGGACGTTGGTTCGATCGAATATATCCACTCTCAGATCATCAAAAAGCGCGATGAAGGTGCAGGGGTGCTGCTGGTCTCATCAGAGTTGGATGAAATTCTGGCCCTCTCAGACCGCATCGCCGTGATGTACAAAGGCCAGATCATGGACATTCTCGACGCCAACAAGGTCAACAAGGAATATCTCGGCCTGCTGATGGCGGGCGTCCATCCCTCTGAATCAGCCCAGCCCGGCGGCGCCAACTCCGCCCCTGAAACCGTATTCTAGGAGACACTTCTGTGACAACCGAATCAAGCAAAACCAAGAGCAAGTCTCCCGAAGGTATTGGCGGCGGGTCCCTGCGAGACGCCTTGCGAATTCCCGCCCTGGCCGTGTTGACCGGATTGATCCTCGGCGCCATCGCCATTATCGCCAGCGGCTCGAATGTATTCACCGCTTATACGGCCCTGTTCATCGGCTCGTTCGGCGACCCGGTCCGCTATTTCAACGGCTTCCAGCAATTGTTCGCCACCGGCGAGACTGCCGCCCTGCTGCGCGCTTTTTACCCGATCACCGAAAGTCTGGTGGCCTCCACGCCATATATCTTTGCCGGTCTTTCAGTGGCGCTGGGTTTCCGCTGCGGTTTGTTTAATATCGGTGCTGAGGGCCAGTTCTTTATCGGCGCTTTGTGCTCGGCCTTTGTAGGCTACAGCATTACAGGCCTGCCCGCCTATATCCACCTACCATTGGCCATTCTCGGCGGTGCGGTGGGCGGCGCACTCTGGGGCATTGTGCCCGGCTATCTCAAGGCGCGCTTCGGCGCACATGAGGTGGTCAATACCATCATGATGAACTGGATCGCCTTCCGCCTGAGCGACTGGCTGTTGAACGGACCGATGAAGTCCTCCGGTTTTCGCCCGGTGACACCCGATGTGCAGGTGACCGCCGAGTTACCGCGTTTCTTCCCTGACCCGTTGCGCCTGAATTGGGGCATCATCCTGGCGCTGGTAGTGGCCTATGCTCTGTATTGGTTCCTGTTCAAGACCACACTGGGTTTTGAGATCCGTTCGGTGGGCGCCAACCCCGATGCCGCCAAATACGCTGGCATGAACATCATCCGCAACTTTGTGCTGGTGATGGCCATGGCCGGTGGTTTGGCCGGTTTGGCTGGGGCGGCGCAAGTGCTCGGCGTAGATCACTGGGTCGGGCAGGGCTTCTCAGCCGGGTATGGCTTCGATGCGATCGCGCTGGCCCTATTGGGCAAGAGCCATCCGGCCGGCGTGGTGTTCGCCGCCTTCCTGTTCGGCTTCCTCCGCTCAGGAGCCACCCGCATGCAATCCATCGCCGGTGTGCCCATCGATATCATCTCCATCATTCAAGGCCTGGTGATCGTCTTCATCGCCGCGCCTGAGATCATCCGCTGGCTGTACCGGCTCAAGAACATCAAAGTCGAAGAGACGGTGTTGACCCGCGGCTGGGGTAGTTAGGGAGTCAGGCTCATGACCAGCAACGAAACCACTGCTCACATCAACCCGGCGCAGGCGCGCCGCACCCGCATCACGTATGGTTCGGTCTTGATCGGGGTTGGCCTGTTCATCTATCTGGCCTTCGGCATCAACACCCACCCCGGTTCCGTCACCACCTATGGCATCGACCTGGCGGGCTCACAAGCGATCTCCGTGCCCGACCTGGTGCTTCCAACCCGCCTGATCGTACTTTTAATGGCCTTAATAGCCGTCTTCGCCGGCGCCTTCCAGGTTGCACGTGGCGTCAAGAACACTACTTCGCTGGTTGGCGTTATCGCCTTTACCTTCGTTGTATCCTTCCTCACCTG
This sequence comes from uncultured Anaerolinea sp., assembly GCA_964547115.1. GTDB lineage: Bacteria > Chloroflexota > Anaerolineae > Anaerolineales > Villigracilaceae > Defluviilinea. Next base: position 6,851 of record CAZJMZ010000150.1, read on the forward strand.
GGCCGCCCAGGATAAGTCCTTCAACCTTACCGGGATGCTGGCCAGTTCGCTGGTCCGCGCCACGCCCATTGCACTGGCCGCCTTGTGCGGGGTCATCAGCGAACGGTCAGCCGTCATCAACATCGGTATTGAAGGCATTATGCTGCTTTCGGCACAGGCCGCTGTGGTGGCTGCGAGCTTAAGCGACAGCCTGTTCGTTGGCCTGATCGTTGCGATCCTGGTTGGCGGATTGATCGCCGCCTTCCACGCCTTTCTGGTCATTCGCTTCAAAGTAGACCAGACGGTCAGCAGCGTGGCCATTAACATCTTCGGTGCAGGCTTCACTTCTTTTGTCAGTTCGCGCTTCCTGGAAAAGAACGGCGACCTGCTCAACAACTCCGGCGTTTTCCCCACCATCTCCATTCCCCTGCTCGACCGCATCCCCGTGCTTGGGCCGGTTCTGTTCGAGAACAACATCATCGTGTTCCTGACCATCCTGCTAGTTGCCGCCATGCATATCCTGTTGTTCTACACTCCCTGGGGCTTGCGCACCCGTG
>CAZJMZ010000151.1:0-3200 GCA_964547115.1 uncultured Anaerolinea sp.
GGTGTGTATTGAAAACCGGGAATGGAACTGAAACTGACCTTCAAGGCTTCCACTTGTGAGCCATCTGCAACGACGACATAGCGCTCGCCGTTCAGCTTGCCTACGTCGATGCGGGCAATGGCGGAGCTATGCGACTCAAGGTTGTTGCGCGAACCAGTTTCTGTGAACACGGCCACTGTTCCGGCTTCGTCACCGAGCACGGCCTCTTCCTTGCCATCGCCGTCCACGTCGATGCCTGCGATCTCGGTCACTTTATCGGCCAGGGAGGCTGACCATAATTGTGTGGCGGTGGCGCCACCAAATGAAAAGGCCCAGGCCCCGCCATCCTTGCCACCGACCACGAACTCACGCGTGGAAGGCTCGCCGTTCAATTCCACTTCGCGCACTTCACTGACGGGCTGCCCCATGCTCTTTTGGAAGAATTGGCTGCCATCAGCGGCGCTCCAGACGTACAAGTCGCCGCCTTCGCCGCCAGTGATGATCTCGCTGGTGCCATCGCCGTTCAGATCGTAGGCTCGCATGCGGCGCAACTGACCGGGGTTGTTGCTCCATAAGGCGTTGCCATTGCCGTCAAAGACGGCCAGTGAACCATCGTGGTTGGCGGCGGCGAGATGCACCTTGCCGTTGATGACGGCATCGTCCAGCCCGCGAGATTCTTCCGAGCCGAAATCGGCAGACCACAAGGTTTGGCCGCTCAGGCTGAGAGCCATGAGTCCGCCGGAGGAATCAGCGAGCACGATCTGGGGTCCAGAGGCGAAGCGGATGAGCGCAGCGCGGGCGGGAACCCCGATATCGAGCATGGTCGCGATGGTCTTTTGCGTCCCTTTGCTGATGACGTCCACTGACATGCCCTGGCCCAGGTAAAAGACGATGATGTCTTCATGCCCGTCGCCGTCGGCATCGCCAAGTGTGGTCTTGGGCTGGCCGTAGCCAAAGCTGAACAGCGAGTTACCATTGCCGTCCAACACCGAGACGTTGTCGGTGGTTTGCAGGAACAGATCATCCACGCCGTCGCCGGTCACATCGATGACCTTCATGCTTTCGGGGGCGTTGGTGGCGGCCGACCATGCAGCCTGCCCGCCGAATTTCTCGGCTGTGACCGCACCGCTGAAGGCGAACACACCTGAAACAACCATTACGAGACAAACCAGTACAAATGCAACGATAAACGGAATGATTTTGCGACTCATTTACGCAACCTTTCTTTGCAGGAGGGAATAGGCAGACCGGAGGACTTGCAGGATGTTTTCGTGTTCCACATCGGCGAATGGTGAGCTGGCGACAAAATTGATCATGCCACCTTCTGTGCTTAATTGACTGATGGTGAATTTCCCAATATTCAGGCCTTGCTTGAAAGAGGGGCTGGTGCGGGCGATGGTGTACACCTCAGGGTTGGGGACAATGCGCACCTTCAGGTCGTGTTCGGTGCCCTTGAATTTTTCAGGCTTGCTTTTCATCTTGCCGCTGATACGGCTGCGCTTCCAGTAGGATTTGCGCTTCTTGGATTTTTGGATGGCGGAAACACGGATGATGTTGCCATCGTATAGTTTGGCTTTGAGGGCCAGCCACTCATCACGGAAGTACTCCGTGGTGCGGTCCTGGGTGTCCTTGGTGGAGCGGGCTACCTTGGTAGGCAGCAGGGAGCCTGTCAGGTCGAGATGCCCCAGGTAGGTGGAGCCTGGTTTCAGGTCATCTCGCAAAGTGTGCAGGATCTGTTTTGCACCGGTATAACGCGGCGGAAATTCAGCCGAGTCGCTTTTGCGCAGGCTGCGCGCCATGACAATGGCCGCGATCCATAGCAGAATGCCTCCGCCGGTAAATACCAATGAGAAGTAGCCCAGCAGATCGATGAACAGGTCGATCACGATCAGCCCAACCCCGCCAAAGAAGATGATGAGCGGCACCCAGCGCCATTTGTCACCGGCCTTTTCAGTGCGTTGCACTTCCACCTTGAGCTTGTCCATGCCGCGCATGATGGATTCGGGCCGGTCGGCCAGCGAGATGTACACGGGCAGGTAATCCTGCTTGCCAGTAATATTTTTGGTGGGGGTGTTGCGCTTGCGTGCGGTGTTAAGCAGGTAGAAGAAAATGACCAGCACGAAGATGAAAAGAATTCCACCGACACAAATAACGTTTTCCATGCATGCTCCTGGAGTTGCCTTGTTTTATAATCGCATCATGCCAAGCGTACTGTACACTGCCTTCGATATCGTGCCCAGCCCCAAGGGGGCTTCGACTCATATTTTGCATAACATTCGCGGGCTCGTCAATGGCCAATTCGATGTGCATTTGGTGACGCCTTCAGATGGCCTCCTGCCAGCCGAAGACCTGCTCGAGGGCGCGCGGGTCACCCGCATCCCACAGGACCTGGCCCAAAACTTTCTGGCGCGCGCGGTGCATTTTGGACAAATGGTGGGGCGGCATTTGGCGCTGGAACACGCCTACGATGTCGTCCACTTTCGCAATGTCTGGGATGGCCTCACCATTGCCCAGAATAAAAAGCGGTATGGGTACAAAACCGTTTTCGAAGTCAATGGATTGCCTTCGATCGAACTTAAATACCATTATCCCGGTCTCGACGCGAACCTGCTGGCCAAGATCAAGGAACAGGAAATCGCGACTCTTCATCTTGCGGATGCCATTCTGTGCCCCTCGAACGTGACGCGTGACTATCTCGCCTCGCTCGGACTCAGCCGGAGCCTGATTCACGTCATCCCGAACGGGGTCAGCCCCTCAGATTTTTCCCCGTCACCGCTGCCGCCCCGTGAAGGCCGCCTGCCTACGCTGCTTTACATTGGCACCCTGGCCGATTGGCAGGGCCTGGAAATCGTTATCAAGGCGTTACCAAAAATTCTTGAACAGCAACCGGTTCGGTTGCAGATCGTGGGACGGGGCAGGTCGAGGCAGAGGAAACTGCTGATGAAACACATCCGCAAATTGGGGGTGGAGGGAAGCGTGGTTTTATCTCCGGCAGTGCCGCATCATGAAATTCCACGCCTCATCGCAGATGCAGACATCTGTGTGGCACCCCTCGGGTTCAATGACCGCAATGTGACCCAGGGAGCCTGCCCGATCAAGGTGCTCGAATATATGGCCGCTGGGAGGCCATTGCTGGCTTCGAATTTGCCGATCGTTCGTGAATTGGTGCGTGAGGATGTGGATGCGCTGCTGTTCTCGCCAGATGACCCTGTTGATCTGGC
>CAZJMZ010000151.1:3300-7381 GCA_964547115.1 uncultured Anaerolinea sp.
CGGATGTTTTCAATCCAGGTGCGGATCTCGATCACCTCGCCGAGGAATGCCGGAAAAAGATATTCGATATGATGTTCGCGTGCCACCCAGGTGGCATCAGGTCCCTGGGCTTCGATACCGCCCAGGAAGGCGTAGTGCTCGACGGCGATGTCCTGCATCCATTGCACGTAGGCGACGTTGTTGACATGCCCGTTCTCGTCGATGACGGCCGCGGGAATGGTGATGACTTTGCTGTATACAGAGGAGATGGGCATGCGGTGAATTATAGGCGAAAAAAGACCTGCTCAGGGGAGCAGGTCTCTGATCTTTTCGTTCATGTCAGCCACGTGGAACGGTTTTCGCAGGAAGCCATTAGCCCCCGCGCCGATGGCCACCACGCGACTGTCGGTGTTGTCGAGCGCGGTGATGATGACGATCGGGGTCACTCGAAAATCGGCTGTCTGCCGGAACATGCGGCAGAGTTGAAAGCCGGTTGGTTCGGGCATCATCAGGTCGAGCAGGATCAACTCCGGCTTTTCCAGATTCGCCACTTCCATGGCCTTATTGCTTTCGTTAACTGTGATGGGTTTGTGGCCCGAGGCGAGCAGAATCGCTTCGATGAGGTCGGTCGCGCCTTTGTCGTCGTCGACAACGAGGATCTTTGCCATAGCGTGTTCTTCTGTGCCTAAACCTTCCGTACGGGATTTTTCCTATCTTACGCCGATTGATGAGAAACGGCAAGAAAATCGGGATGTTCCTAAATAAACTGTGGGTTTATCCGCTTGTCAAGCGGCGGAGCGTACCGAGAAACTCATCGATGTTGAAGGGTTTATTGATGAACTCAGTGGCACCGGCGCGGAAGGCTTTTTGACGGCTTTCCGCATCCTCCTTGGCGCTGATGATGACAATAGGTGTCTGGGCAAATTGCACCTCGGCCCGCAGTTGCGCGCACAGATCGAAACCGCTCAGGTGCGGCATCATCAGGTCCAGGGTGATCAGATTGGGATTGAAGTTTTTGGCGGCAGCCATGGCTTCCGTGCTGTCATTGACGACATAGGGTTCGTGCTTGTCGATGCCAACCAGCGATTGCATCAGTGTTGTAATTAGTACATCGTCGTCCACGATCAATATCTTTGCCATACTGCGAATCCCTGTGCGTTCCTCGTGTCAATTTATCCAGTTTTGTGCAATGATACGCGGAAAGCGATGATATTACAAGTTGCCTTTTTATCTGTTACGTTTCTGTTATTCGCTAAATAACCCACCCAGGCTGTCAGGCCCTGGGTGGGCGGAGAGCTTATTTATCGGCTTTGATAACGACCAGGCGCGCGCGGACCGCTATCCGATTTTTATAGATTTTCAGCTTTTCGTCGTAGTTTTTGCAAGTTACCAGTGTTATCCAGGCTTTATCCTCATGCTCCAGGATGGAGGTATCGTTCGGGGCGATTGTATTGTTTTCCTGAACCGCATAGATAAAGCGGCTGCCATAGGCATGAATGACTATCACGTCATTCCACTTCAATTTGCCAAGATTGACAAAGAGACCGGGGGCGCCATTGGGTAGATAGACATGCCCGGTGATGACGCTATTTCCCTGCCATGATGGGAAGGCGGTTCCATTCAACCATCCGGCCTGGTTCCACAACCAGGAGACATCCCACTGCCCATTGACATAGGGTACCCCTACGATGCTTGTCTTAACTCCCAGGCTGGGGATTTCCAGCCAGATATCGGTGGGTGCGTAGAGCTTGCTGGCCGGTTGATTGGGCAGGGTGGTAAGTTTGTTGGGCGCGAACCCCGAATCAGGCAAAGTGTCAGTGATGCCGACCTCTACGCTGCTTGAGACCTGATAGGTGTTGGCGGGGTCACCTGGGTCATACTCGCGTTCGGTTGATTTGGTGTTGTATGTTGACAACTGAACCGGCGCACCGCCTGATGATGGGTCCAGCGGCAGCGAAGTCCATGCCACGAAGCCGGTGTTTGTCGCCTGGGTGCTGGTCAGTGTGGCTTGGAAACTGATCGTAGCCGTTTGCCCCAGTGGGAAAGTATCCCAACCAAACGAGAGGTTATTCGTCCCCAGGTTGCATGGGTCGGCCGGACGTTTGTTTGCATCGGGCGCCAGCCCGGCGTATGTGAGCGAGCATGGAACATAGGTCAAGCCGGTTGGTATCAGGTCTGTCACAACAACGTCAAAGGCGTCCGCTGAGCTTTGTGCAGTATGAGTGATGAATAGCGAGAAAGTGGTGCTTTGCCCGGTGAGGACAAAGGTGGGGCTGGCTGATTTGGTGATCGAAAGGTCTGGCTCCACAATGGTGACGTTGGGAGCGCTGGCTGAGAGAGTGCCGCCGGTCCAGGTCCATGTGGCGTTGTTGTTGAGGTTTACCTTATCTTGATTCTCGATCACATCCAAGGCGATGGCGGTGTACCGGATCACCAGCGTTGAATCGGAGGCTGGTGCGGCGATGTCGCCGATGGTGAATTGCACCTGGCGACCAGCGTTGGCTGGGTTGGTGGGTGAGTCACCGGTGTCAGTGATGGCAGAGACCGTGGGTGGGCAAACAGTTCCGGTCACGTCTGATCCGGCGACTTGTACAAGCGTGCAGGCGACGAATGCCAAGCCTTTATCCAGCTTGTCGGTCACCACAGTGTTCGGGAAGGCAATCCCGGATGGCAGGTTGATCGTGATCTCGTAGGTGACGATCTCGCCGATGGCGACATGGTTGCCGGTGGTAAAGGTTTCGTTGGTGCCTTGAATGGTTTTAGTGATACCACTTGCGATCACCGTGACTGTGGCTGTGTCGGTATCTTGCACGGTGGTGTTTAGCAAATCTTTGCCACTGGCGGTGACGATGTTCGTCGTTGTGGCTGAGAGTGTGGTCGTGCAACTGTACACCCAGGTTTCGGTGGTCTCCAAAATGTTGTTGGTGTTGGTGTCGCCGCTTTGATAGGTGACCGGCGCGCACTTGTTATCCGTCACGTTGATCGTTGTGAGGGACGAGCCGCCGGTGTTGGTCACTGTATATGTGTAAGTAACCGGGCTGCCGCTACTTACGACCGTGGCGCTAACCGCTTGAACAACTTGAATGGCGGCGCCTGACGATACCGTGAGCGAGACGGTGGAGGATGGGCTGCCGACGGTTGTTTGCGCAGTGGTGATGCCGCTGGCAAAATTATCGTTTGTTCCCATGGCGTTGGAGGTAATGAGCACAGTGACAGTGCAGTTTCCGCTGGCAGGGATGGTAATGCCGCTGAAGCTGAGGTTGGTATCGCCGCTGCTGAAGCTGTTGGTGTTGGCGCCGGCACAGGTGCCGCTCGCTGACTGCACACCCGAGATCTGCATGTTGGTCAATTGATCTGTGAAGCTGGCGCTGGTGAGATCAGTTGCATTTGGATTCGTCAATGTAAAGGTGATGGTCGAGGTCTCGCCGCCTTGGATCGAGGCTGGATTGAAGGCTTTGGCGATGGTTGGTTTGGCAAAGACGCCGACATCTGCATTGGCGGTTGTACCCGTTAGCGACAAGCTGCCAGCGGAGGCGGTGGGCGCCTGGGTTGTGTTTGTCACCGTTCCGGAGGTGCTGCTGGTCACATTGATCTGAGCTTTGCAATTGCTGCCGGGCGTCAAAGTTCCGGCGTTGAAGCGCACGGCTGTGTCACCAGCTTGTGAGGCGGTGACGCCGTCTGTTCTGGTAACAGTTCCACAGCTTGCGGGTGTAAACGTGAACGTGACATCCTTGAGCGATAAGTCGGTGGGGAAAGTGTCGTCAACCAGGACACTGGTGAGGTTGCCCGGGTTTGCGCTGGGATTGGTCAGGGTCAGGCTTAGTACGGTTGTGCCGCCCATTTCGATGGCAGCGGGCGCGAAGGATTTTGCCACGGTGGGTGGCGCAAACACTTTGATGGTGACAGCCGCTGTGTCACAGATCGCAGTGTAGGTCTTGTCGCAAATTTTATAGGTGAGGGTGTAAGCCCCAGGAGCGGTTCCCGCTGTGACATTGACCGAGCCGTCAACGAGATTGAGGGCGATGCCAGTTGCTGGATTGTTCGACGAATCGAGCAGTGATTCTTGCGTCAGGTTGACGGTGGATAGCACAACAGGGCTGGT
>CAZJMZ010000152.1:0-7350 GCA_964547115.1 uncultured Anaerolinea sp.
TCCACAAGATATTCGGTGAACTCAAACACACGGGCCCCCAACGACTGTGCGCGCGCCAGCCAATGCGGGTCATCTGCGAACAACTCAGGGTAATTATGTTTGACCATGTGCGCGCAGGAACCGGATGGCATTACGATATCGCCGGTGGTCTTTTCGAATACGCGGATCATGTGTTCGGCCAGCGGGCGCGCTTCAGCGCGCAAGCCTGCATTGAAGGCGGGCTGTCCGCAGCAGGTTTGGTCACGGGCAAAATCCACGCCGAGGCCGAGGTGACGAAAAATGTCCACGATGGCCTCACCAGTTTGCGGGTGGAATGAATCGACGAGGCAGGTGATGAAGAGTTGGATGCGCGGCATGCGCCGATTGTAATCCTGTTCGCGTCGCCAAGTCGTCCAAACGAATCTTGAAAATTTGGTATGATTGCCCCGCTATGATCACTTTTAAAACAAAACTTCCCAAGCCATTTGACCTGCCAAAACGCATCGAGCGCCTTGGCGAACTTGCTTATAACTTGTGGTGGACCTGGCAACCCGAGGCCACGCGCCTGTTCAGCAAGCTGGATTATGACATGTGGGAGCGCCTCGGCCACAACCCGATCCGTCTCCTGCGCGAGATCGGCCGCACGCGTTTGAGTCTCGTTTCCAAAGACAAGGAATATCTGGACTTGTACGACCGGGTCTTTGCGAATTACGATGCCTATTTCAATGAGACAAAGACCTGGACGCGTCAGACTCACCCTGAGTTTGATTCGCGTCAAATCGCTTATTTCTCGATGGAGTTTGGTCTGCACGAAACCCTGCCGATCTACTCGGGCGGTCTCGGTGTGTTGGCGGGCGATCACCTGAAAGAAGCCAGTGACCTCGACCTGCCGCTGACTGCGGTGGGCTTCATGTATGCCCAGGGCTACTTCTCGCAACGCATCAGCGAAGATGGCTGGCAGGAGGCTTTGAACAACCCGCTGCTGTTTGAAGACTTGCCGGTGTTACCTGTGCTCGGCAAGGACAAACAGCGTGTGACCTTTGAGGTCGAATTGACCGACCGCAAGATCGCCGTGCAGATCTGGGAAGTGCGCGTGGGGCGCATCCCGTTGTACCTGCTCGATTCGAACGTGGATGTCAATTCGGAGAACGACCGCCTGCTTACCGCACGTCTGTATTGGTCTGACCTGGATCGCCGCGTGATGCAGGAAGTGCTGCTGGGCATCGGTGGTGTGCGTGCCTTGCGCAAACTGGACTACAACCCCGCCGTCTGGCACATGAACGAAGGCCATGCGGCCTTCCTGACGCTCGAACGCGCCCGCGAATTGGTGGAGGATGGCGACGACTTCGAGACCGCGATGAACAAGACCCGCGGACAGAACGTCTTCACCACACACACGCCCGTCCCGGCTGGCAACGACGAATTCCCGTTGTGGCTCATTGAAAAATATCTTGGCGCCATCTGGCCCCAATTGAAACTGACCCGTGAACAATTCTTCGACCTGGCGCGGCACCAGACCGGCCACAACGAATCCTTTAGCATGGGCATTCTCGCGCTTAAGTATTCGAATGGCCGCAACGGCGTTTCGGAACTGCATGGCGATGTTTCGCGCAAGATGTGGAACTTCCTGTGGAGCGATAAGAAAGCCGACGACGTGCCGATCGACTTCGTGACGAACGGCGTGCACACCGCGAACTGGATGGCGCGCCGCCTCGGCAATCTCTTTGCCGACCATCTCGGTGCCGATTGGTACGACCACCTTGACGAGCCTGAATTCTGGTCGAAGATCGATGCCATTCCTGATGCTGATCTGTGGGCTGTGCGCCTGCACCTCAAGCGTAAATTGAGCTTTTACCTGCGTGAGCGTGTCCGTGAGCGCTGGACGGCGGGCGGCTTCCACCCGGTGCAGGTGGTCTCTTCGGGCGTGATGATCAACCCCTATGCGTTGACCATCGGCTTTGCCCGCCGGTTTGCCACCTACAAACGTGCCAGCCTGGTGATGCGCGATGTGGACCGTCTGCTTGAGATCGTCAACCGCCCGAACATGCCGGTGCAGATCATCTTTGCAGGCAAGGCGCATCCGGCTGATGAACCCGGCAAGCAGTTGATCCAGCAGGTCTATCGCACGGTCAAGAAAGCAGAGACCGGCGGACGCATCGTCTTCATCGAAGACTACGATATGAACCTGGCCCGTTACCTCGTGCAGGGTGTGGATGTGTGGTTGAACACGCCCCGCCGTCCGTATGAGGCCAGCGGCACCTCCGGCATGAAGGCCGCGCTCAACGGCGCCTTGAACTTCTCGGTGTTGGATGGCTGGTGGCGCGAAGCCTACAATGGTAAAAACGGCTGGTCCATCGGCGAGGATAAGGAATACGAATCGAACGATGCCCAGGATGCGCAGGATGCTGAAAACCTGTACACCACGCTCGAGAAAGAGATCATTCCCCTGTTCTACGACCGCGACCCCAAGGAAATGTCGCACGAGTGGATCGCCCGCATCAAGGACAATTTGAAGACCAACATTCCGCGCTTTTCCACCCGGCGCATGGTCAAGCAGTATGTGGAGAAGTTCTACGCCAAGGCGTTGGATTAACACGGAGCAGGCATGATCCCCGAAATCACAGTCACTGACCTGGCCACCCGGCTCAAGACCGAAGATGCATTCGTTCTACTGGATGTGCGCGAACCCTTCGAACTTGAATACGCCAAACTGACCGACCCGCGCCTGGAAGTGGCGCCCATCAGTATGTTATCCCAACAGGGGCCGGCTGCGCTTTCAGCCAAAGCCCAGGCGCAGGATGCTGAGATCCTTGTACTCTGCCATCATGGCTCGCGCAGCGCGCAAGTCACGGCCTGGCTGTTGCAGCAAGGCTGGACGAACGTGAAAAGCGTGCGCGGCGGTATCGATGAATATGCCCGGCGGGTGGATGCTTCGGTGGGCGTGTATTAGCGACACGCAGATAGATATAGATATAAAGAGAGCCTCTCAAACTGAGAGGCTCTCTTTGTTTACCTGTCTACTTATCTGCAATCTACTTTCCATCGAATACGAATTGCCCGTTCTTATAGAACAACTCGCCGTCTACGCGGATCTCGGAGTCGGTGCGCAGGTCGCAGATCATGTCCCAGTGGATGGAAGATTTATTTTTAGAGCCAGTTTCCGGGTAGCCCGCACCGAGCGCCATGTGGAAGGTCCCGCCGATCTTTTCGTCGAAGAGGATATTGCCGGTGAATTTGTTGATGTCGAAGTTCGTCCCAATGGCAAATTCGCCGAGATAGCGCGAGCCCTGGTCTGATTCAAGCATTTTGACCAGATACTCCTCGTTCTTACCAGCCGTGGCACGGTCCACACGCCCGCGATTGAATGTCAACTCAGCGCCTTCGACTGCCACACCGCCATAGATGGCCGGGTAGGTGAATTTCACCCAGCCATTGACAGACTCTTCCACCGGACCAGTATAGATCTCGCCGTCGGGCATGTTGTACATGCCGGTGGAATTATTGAACTTCCGCCCCTTGATCGAAAGTGTCAAATCCACGTTCGGACCCTGCAGAGTGACCACATCCTTCCCGGCCAGGAAATCGATGGCCTTTTGCTGCCCGGCTGCAGTGCCTTTCCAGAAGGCGATGGGGTCATCTTCGTGGGCATGGACTGCGCCGAAGACAAAATTTTCATAATCGCTCAGGCTCATGCCGGCATCCTGGGCATAGGCCTCAGTGGGGTAGAGGGTGGTAACCCATTTGAATTTGCCCTCACCGCCGCGGCGCATCTGTGTTTCGGTGATGATGCTGTTGGCCTTGCTGCGGCGTTGAGCTTTGACCGGGTCGATGCTGGTGGTGGCGCGGGTGTTGGTCGCAGAATGAATGCGAATGCGACTCTCGAACTGGTCGTAGGCCAGTTTATAAAATGTGGGTACAAAGTCCAGTTGGGTATCGTTGGCGTAGGTGAGATACCAATCATCCTGGATGAACGGCACCATGCCGGGGAAACTAACCATCGGGTGCGGAATGCCGCCTTTTTCCAAAATTTGCACGAACAACTCGCGCACCAATGGTTCGGCGGCGGTCGTGGCCTCGATCAGCACCCGGTCACCGGGCACGATGCGGGCGGAATGTTCGACAAGAACTTTGGCAAACTTCTGAACACGGGAATCGGTCACAAAAGGCTCCTTGAAATGACGTTATTAAGATTATATCACCCTCGATTTTCGGGCTTTTTGTCCGGGGGAAGTTGTAACTTTTGTCATATCGCTTCCCGGCCAAAATAGATATGATGGATGATATTTAGCGCCTTTCCCGTCAAGGAGCAATGCCATGAGCGTATTATCGACCAAACCGACCACTGCCTGGGCTGAAGTGGATGAAAGCGGACGCCTCGTCCTTCCGCCAGAGTTGGCTCGCCAGTATGGGCTGAAGCCTGGCTCCAAAGTTCGCCTTGATGAAGACCACAACGTGGTCAAACTGCACCGCCCGGTGACACACCTGACCAAGGTCTACATCGAACCGACCGTGGCCTGCAACCTTGACTGTATCACCTGCTTCCGCAACGCCTGGGATCAACCCATCGGGCGCATGACCGACGAAACCTTTGAGCACATCCTCAACGGGCTCAAGCAAATGGACCCGATCCCCTCGGTCTACTTCGGCGGCATTGGGGAACCGCTGTTCCACGTCAAAACCGTCGAATGGATCAGGCGCATTAAGCAGGAACTGGGTGTCAAAGTGGAGCTGATCACCAATGGCACCATCCTCACTGAGAAAAAATCCCGCGAACTCATCGATGCCGGCCTGGATGTCCTCTGGGTTTCTTTAGACGGGGCCAGCCCTGAGGGCTTTGCCGATGTCCGTCTCGGCGCCGAACTGCCCGTCATCCTTGAGAACCTGCGGCGCCTCCACAAAATGCGCAAAGGTGGGCATTTCCCCAAACCCGAGATCGGGGTGGCCTTTGTGGCCATGAAACGCAATATCAACGACCTGCCCAAGATCATCAAGCTGGGCCATACCTTTGGCGCTCGCTATTATTCCGTGAGCAATGTTCAACCAGCCACTCCTGAAATGCAAGCCGACCGCCTTTACCTGCGTACGATGAGCAGTATTGCCTACCTGCCCTCGCCCATGCTGCCGAAACTCAGCCTCCCTAAAATGGACTTTAATGCCGAAACCCAGGCGGCGTTGGTCGAAGCCTTCAATAGCGGTTGCAACGTCAGCTTTGCCGGCAACAATTGGGGTGGGGCCAACGATGTGTGCAACTTTGTCGAGAGTGGCACCATGTCGGTGGCATGGACCGGCGATGTCAGCCCGTGCTGGCCGCTGATGCATACGCACATGAGCTACCTGCATGGCAAGCCGCGCCTCTCGAAGAAGCATGTCATTGGGAACGTGCGCGAACGTCTCCTTGAAGCGATCTGGACCGACCCTGAATACGTCGCTTATCGCGAGCGGCTGCATAATTTTGTCTTCGCACCCTGCACCTTCTGTGGTGGTTGTGACCTATCAGAGTCGAATGAAGAAGACTGCCTCGGCAACGAGATCGCCCCGGTCTGTGGAGGTTGCTTGTGGGCACAGGGTGTCATCCAATGCCCGTAACCAGACAGTAAGTTGACGCAGAGCAGGGGAGATTTGATATACTGCGTTCATGCACGCGAAGTTCTATGCCAATATGCGCACGATTGTGGGCATATCGTCCTTGCATGTGGATGATGTGGGGGTGGACACATTCCGTAAGCTGGTCAATTTCATTGTTGAGCGTTTTCCAGAATCAAAACTCCATTTATTGGACGCCAATAATGACCTGCGCCAGGATGTGCCCGTGTATGTGGATGGACGCAACCCGCGTCTACAGTCCATTGGGCTGGATGCGCCTCTCAAACCGGATTCCATCGTCAGCTTTTTCTCACCCATCTCCAGCGGACGCATGAACGTGGAAATCTTGCGCGAGCCCAACTTCGGTAAAAAGGAGTGACCCATGAAAGTGAATTTCTTTGCGACCCTGCGCGATATCGCCGGAGGCAAGACCGTCGAGTTTGATGTGGACCACGGCGTTACCGCCCAGGAGCTGCTGGATGCCATCATTGTGCGGTTCCCGCTCATGAAGAAGGAATTGTTGAACGAAAGCGGTGAGATGTATGGGCACGTCCATTTTTTTATCAACGGGCGCGACGTGCAATTCACAGACGATAAATTTGCCACGTCCATCGAACAGGGGGATACAGTGAATGTCTTCCCGGCGGTGGGGGGTGGGTAGAGCGGCGCAGATTTTAGTCCGCGTTTGAGTTGCTGCAGGTGAAGCCTGCGTTGTGCTGGAATCAACACAGGGCGACGGTACGTCGCCCTGTGTTTTTGTTTCGGTGAGGCCCGGTTTCAGAAAACCGAGGCAACTTCCGGCTATGATTGAAGCGGGGAATTAGATGATCTCCAATTCCTTGAGCTTGGCTTCCGGCACAACGCCGTTCACCCATCCGCGCTTGTCGTAGTATTCGGCGAGCATGTCGTCGAGTTCGCAGACATGGCCCTTCGAGCCGCCCATGGTGGAAGGTTCCTTGGTGAAGCGGTCGGGGAGGTAATCAGACCCTTCGCCGTGGCCTGCCAGATTGTTGTAGTAGCGTTCGAGGTTGTACACGCGCTCGCCAACCTTGAGCATGTGTTCGGCGTTGGAAGGCACGCCGGTGATGGCTTCGTATTGCGCCGCGAAGGCATCGAGTGATTCTGCGAAGGTGGCGAATTTGCACACATCCAGACAGTCGGTGACGGTGTGGACGTTCTGGAAGATGATGGCGAGTTCGCCCTTGCCCTTCCAGGCGAGCGGGTCGGTGACGGTGGTGGGACCGAGCACGTTGCCTACGACCTCAGCAGCCGGAGTGTAGCCGCGCAGGTGGCACGCACCGCGGTTGGAGGTGGCGTAGCCGATGCCCATGCCCTTGATGCCGCGGGGATCGTACGCAGGCACGCCCTGGCCTTTGACGGTCATGGCGAGTTCGCGATGGCCAAAGTGTTCAGCCGTGGCGTTGGCGCCGTTGGCGAGCACATCACCGAAGCCCTGGCGCATGGCGATCATGTTGGCGGTTTCGACCATCCTGGTGCCATCGCCCCAGGCGAGGGTGCCAGAGCCGTTGGTGTAGCCCTTTTCACTGGCTTCCATCCACACGGAGAGTGGGTGGCCGATCTCGATGGCGTCCATGCCCATGTCGTTGCAGATATCGATCATCTTGGCAACCACGCGGATGTCGTCGTTGCCGCAGTTCGCGCCAACCGACCAGGCCGGTTCGTATTCCACCGATTCCATGCGCAAGCCCTTGTAGGGGCCGTCCTTGATCTCTACTTCCTTCTTGCAGGCCACCGGGCAGGCATGGCAGGTGGGATTGTCGACGAGGA
>CAZJMZ010000153.1:0-7340 GCA_964547115.1 uncultured Anaerolinea sp.
GAGGGCGACCTCCTGGGAGAGTAGGTCATTGCCAAGGGGCTTTTCTTTTTAATATCCTGCATGGTCTTTTCAGCCATGCTTGAATCATGTATAATCGCGACCGCAGGTTTGGTCAGCGGACATTGAGTTTTGTCCGGTCCTAAAAGAGGAGTTTGAAGCGTTCTTCTTGATCGTTCGATCATTTTGTCGTTTCTCATATTTTCTGAAAGTCCTCGGTCCAAGCCTGCGTGTGTTGACCGAGGTTTTTTGTTGTTTATTTCCATGCGGAAAGGAGGTGACTTGATTTGGCATCTGTAAATTTACGTAATGGTGAGTCCCAAGACTCCCTGCTCAAACGCTTTCGTAAGAAGGTTGTCAAGAGCCAGGTATTGAGCACCGTTCGTCGCAAACGCTGGTTTGTCTCCAAGAGCGAACAGCGCCGCATGGAAAAGAAAAAGGCTATTCGCCGTGGTAAGCGTAAGACCTACACCCGCGATGGCGAGTAGATCATAAAGAGGTTCTATGGCAAAAGAAGAAGATAAAATTCGGGCAGAAGGCGTGGTCGTAGAAGCATTGCCTGGTACTCAGTTCCGGGTACGGCTTGATAATGGTCACGAGGTGCTGGCTTATCTTTCTGGCAAGATGCGGAAGCACTACATCCGCATTCTGTTGGGAGACCGGGTGGCGATGGAAATGTCGCCGTATGACCTGACCCGTGCTCGTATTACGTTCCGCCAACGTAAAACTGCCGCCCCAGCGCCCGCCGAAGAATAAATCATATTTCCTTTGCCAATCAAAAAGGCTTCCCGTCGGGAAGCCTTTTTGATTTTAGGAAGTTGCCATTTATGGTAGTGTACGGAAGGAGTTTAGAACTTTCATGTAATTCGCGCGTTCAAAAGCTGCTGGTTCCTTGACAGACTTCTGACTCATGCTGCCTTGCATTTGCTGGATGGACGCATACTCCCGTTCCTTCATCCACGCTTCGAGCTCGTTCAAGATCGAACCGACAACCTGCTCGCCATAATGTAGCAGGCTCGAGGCCATCATTGCCACACTGGCACCTGCCATCATGGCTTTTAGCACATCCTGATGCGTATGGACGCCGCTTGTTAATGCAAAATCAGCATTTAGCCGCCCATGCAGGATCGAGATCCAGCGCAGGGGCAGGCGCAGGTCGGCGGAGGTGCTTAAATCCAGGCTGTGAACGATCTCCATTTCGTCCAGGTCGAAATCGGGTTGGTAGAAGCGATTGAATAGCACCAGCCCATTGGCTCCTGCATCTACCAGTCGTTTGGCAAAATTGGGGATGGAGGTGATGAACGGGCTGATCTTCACCGCCAGAGGGATCTTGATCGCCGATTTGACATCTGCCACCAACTCAACCTGGGTATCTTCGATGTCACTGGCTGTCATATCGAGATCAGTGGCAATATAGTACATGTTGAGTTCCAGGGCGTCAGCCCCGGCTTCTTCGATCTTGCGGGCGTAGTTGGTCCAGCCGCCCGTGGAGACGCCATTCAAACTGCCAATGACCGGGATATTCAGGTTCTTTTTCAAGGCGGTCACTTGGTCCAGGTATTTTTCGGGGCGAATGGCGTATAAACCGCCGTCCGGCAGGTAGGACAGGGCTTCAGGAAAGGATTCGCTGCCACGGTTCAGGTAGTGATCCAGTTCGAGGCTTTCGTGCAGGATCTGCTCCTCGAACAGTGAGTACATTACGACCGCCGAGACTCCGGCATCCTCCAGGCGGCGTGCCCGGTCAAGCTTTTTTGAGAGCGGGGAGGCTGAGGCGACGAGCGGGTTCTTTAAGTTCAACCCAAGATACGTTGTGGAAAGATCCGTCATGTCCTACTCCTTTTTATCACCGTTGTAGTGCATGGCCGCCATTTGTTGGTAAAGCGTCCAGCGGGATTTGGCGTCCTGTTGGGCTTCGCGCATCAGTTGTTCGGCGCGATCCTCGTCCATTTGCGTGAGCATTTTGTAGCGGGTCTCATTATAGGCATACTGCGAGATGGGGATGCTGGGTTCCTTCGACTCGATCATGAGCGGATTTTGTCCCAGTGTGGTCATGCGCGGATCGTACCGATACATGGGCCAGTGACCGGATTGCACCGCAAGTTTCTGTTGTTCGAGTCCCCTGGCCATATCGTACCCGTGCGCAATGCAGTGACTGTAGGCGATGATGAGCGACGGGCCATCATAGGACTCGGCCTCGAGCAGGGCGCGCAGGGTCTGCTGGTCGTTGGCGCCCATGGCAATGCGGGCTACGTATACATACCCATAGGACATGGCGATCAAGCCCAGGTCTTTCTTAGGCATGCCTTTACCGCCCATGGCGAATTTGGCCACCGCTGCACGTGGTGTGGACTTGCTGGCCTGTCCGCCGGTGTTGGAATATACCTCGGTATCGAGCACGAGAATGTTGACGTTGCGACCGCTGGCGAGCACGTGATCGAGACCGCCATAGCCTATATCATACGCCCATCCATCACCACCGATGATCCACACCGATTTCTTGACGAGACTGTCAGCAAGGCTGGCCAGTTCTTTGGCACGCGGGTCAACCGACCCGGCCAATTTGGATTTTAATTCTGCTACGCGTTCGCGTTGGGCTTCGATGCCGCCCTCGTTTTCCTGGTCGGCTTCGAGAATGGCCTGTGCCAGCGGTTGACCGATCTCAGCTTCGAGCGCTGCCAGCAACTCGCGGGCATACTCGTTCTGTTTATCGAGTGTGAGACGCATGCCCAGGCCGAACTCGGCGTTATCTTCGAACAGTGAGTTTGACCAGGCGGGGCCGCGCCCGTTGGCATCCACCGCCCAGGGCGTGGTGGGGAGGTTGCCGCCATAGATGGAGGAGCAGCCTGTGGCGTTGGCAATGATGGCGCGGTCACCGAACAATTGCGAGACCAGTTTCACATATGGTGTCTCGCCGCAGCCTGCACACGCGCCACTGAATTCGAACAAGGGGCGCAGCAACTGCGAGTTTTTGATGGTCGAGGGGTTCACCAGCTTGCGGTCAAGGTCGGGGATCTGCATGAAGAAATCCCAGTTCTTCGTTTCGGCTTCACGCAGCGGCGGTTGCGGGGCCATATTAATGGCGCGCCGTCCGACCTGCGTCTTGTCTTTCACCGGGCAGGCTTCCACGCACAAGGTGCAACCCGTGCAATCCTCTGGTGCTACCTGCACCGTATAGGCATATCCTGCCGAAAACTCCTTGAACTTCGAAGCAGTGTGTTTGAAGGTCTCTGGCGCGTCAGCCAGTGCCACTTCGCTATACACCTTGTGGCGGATGACCGCATGCGGACATACCATCACACACTTGCCGCATTGGATGCACAACTTCTCGTCCCATACCGGAATTTCCAGCGCGATGTTGCGTTTCTCCCATTGCGTGGTGGCGGTGGGGAAGGTGCCATCCACTGGGAAGGCTGAGACGGGCAGGTCGTCGCCATTGGAGCCGATGATCTCACCCAGCACCGTGCGGACAAAATCTGGCGCCTCATTCGGGACGGGGAGCCTGCGTCTGCTCTCAGACGTGATCTCCACTGGCACCTTGACCTCATAAATATTTTCCACGGTGCGGTCCACAGCCTCAAAATTCTTCTTGACCACGGCCTCGCCGCGTTTGCCATAGGTCTTTTCAATGGCATGTTTGATCTCGGCAATGGCCGCTTCACGCGGCAGCACGCCGCTGATGGCAAAGAAGGCCGTCTGCATGATGGTGTTCATGCGCCCGCCCATGCCGGTCTTTTCGGCCACTTCATACCCGTTGATGACGTAGAACTTGAGTTGTTTTTTGATAATGTCCTGCTGCACTTCGATAGGCAGCTTGTCCCAGACTTCCTCGGGGCCGAACAGACTGTTGAGCAGGAAGGTGCCGCCGGTTTTGGCGTACTTGAGCATGTTCACCCGTTCGAGGAACGTGAACTGGTGGCAGGCCACAAAATTGGCCTCGTCCTTTTCGATGAGGTATGGGGCGCGGATCGGCTTTGACCCAAAGCGCAGGTGCGACATGGTCACGGTGCCGGATTTCTTCGAGTCGTAATAGAAGTAGCCTTGGGCGTAATTATCGGTCTCTTCGCCGATGATCTTGATCGAGTTCTTGTTTGCGCCCACGGTGCCATCGGAACCGAGGCCAAAGAACACACAACGGACCGTTTCTTCGGGCTCGATCTTGAACGATGGATCGACTTCGAGACTCGTGTGAGCTACATCGTCGGTGATGCCCACTGTGAAGTGGTTTTTCGGTTCGGGTTTGGAAAGCTCATCCAGCGCAGCTTTAGCCATGGCAGGTGTGAACTCTTTGGAAGAAAGCCCGTAGCGGCCACCGATCACCTTGATGCCATTGCGCTTGTTTTCCACCAGGGCATTGACCACATCCAGGTAGAGCGGTTCGCCGGAAGCGCCCGGTTCCTTGGTGCGGTCAAGCACGCTGATGCCGGTTACGCTCTGAGGCAGGGCCTGCAGAAATTGTTCGCTGAAGAAGGGACGGTAGAGCCGGACGCGGATCACGCCGACCTTTTCACCCCGGGCTGCCAGATAATTGACCGTTTCTTCGACCGTTTCGCCGCCTGAACCCATCACTACGATCACACGTTCGGCTTCAGGGTGGCCTGTGTAATCGAACAGGTTATAGTGGCGGCCGGTGATCTCGGCGAACTTGTTCATGGCGGCCTGGGTGATGGCAGGAGTGGCAGTATAGTAGGGGTTGGAGGCTTCCCGCATTTGGAAATAGACATCGGGGTTTTGAGCGGTACCGCGCAGGCTGGGCCGGTCGGGGGTGAGGGCCCGGGCTCGATGGGCACGGATCAGTTCCGGGTCCAGCAGGAGGCGGAGGTCTTCATCCGTAAGTTGAACGATCTTGGTGACTTCGTGCGAGGTGCGGAAGCCATCGAAGAAATGTACAAAGGGCACGCGCGCCTGCAAGGTGGCCATTTGAGCGATGGCGGCGAAATCGTGCGCCTCCTGTACCGAGCCGGAGGAGAGCAGAGCCCAGCCGGTTTGGCGGACGGCCATCACGTCCTGATGGTCGCCGTAAATGGAAAGAGCATGGGCTGCAATGGCACGTGCCGCCACGTGAAAGACAGTGCTGGTGAGTTCACCAGCGATCTTGTACATGTTGGGGATCATCAACAAGAGCCCCTGCGAGGCGGTGAAGGTGGTAGTGAGTGCTCCGGTTTGCAAAGCGCCGTGGACGGTGCCTGCTGCGCCGCCTTCAGATTGCATTTCGATGACGAGCGGGACGGTGCCCCATAGATTGGGCTTGCCTTTGGCTGACCATTCATCGGCGAATTCGCCCATGGCTGAGGAGGGGGTGATTGGATAAATGGCGATCACTTCACTCAAACGATGCGCGACCGATGCTGTGGCTTCATTGCCGTCAATGGTGACGATAGGTCGGTTCATAACAATCTCCTTTGGATTGACTTCCCAATAGTGTATCGCCCGCCTGCCAATGGGTATAGTTATGAATGACTTAAATCCCGGTGCCTGTTGTCATATTATGGATAGGATTGGTAGGAAATAAAAAGGACACAGTTTGGGGCTGTGTCCTTTTTATTCAGGCTTATTCCGGTTTTGGTATTGTCTCCAGCGAGTAAAACACCTGCAAACCCAGTTTTTGTGCCACAGAGACCATCAAATCTGCCCCTTGGGAGGCTCCGCCCACACGCAGAACGGCATCGCATTTTTCGAGCAGGCGTTCTGCGATGGGGTGGAAGATCTCTTCATAGGCTTCATCACCGATGCGCTTTGAGCCCGCCAGTTGCAGGAGCGGCAGGGCATACCACTCTCCCAGTACGGGGATGTGCCCCAGGCGGAAGATGGGCAGGGCAAACGATTCCATGAAGTGGACGTTCGCCGCCAGCTTGACCGGGTCATCGCCCGTACCGGAGCGATAGGGTCCGGCAATGAGGATCATCAGGGGCTTAGCCAAGGTATTGCTCCAGGTGCTGGCGGGCCAGCAGCAAGGCAGCTAGCGATTTGGCGTCGGGCATCTCGCCACGCTCGACATTGGCATACGCCTGTTTGACGGGCAGTTTTTCAACGGAGAGAAATTCATCGGCGTCGGGGTCGAGGGGATTGTGTTTCAAGTCAGTAGCCAGGAAGACGCCCATGAATTCAGTGGAGTAACCGGGGGCCAGAAAGAACGAACCGACTTGTATCAATGTGCCAGCTTCCATGCCTGTTTCTTCGCGGATCTCGCGCGCCGCACACTCCTCATAAGGTTCGTCGGCGCTATCGCGTGTGCCAGCCGGGAGTTCGAGCAGGTCGGCTTGAGCAGCATGGCGGTACTGACGCACGAACCACATGTTGCCTTCTGCATCGACCGGGACAACCACTACGGAGCCGTGATGCTCGACGATTTCCAATTTGGTCTCGCGACCATCAGGTGTGCGGAGGTGGTCGCGGCGGATCTTGAATGTGCGTCCCTGCAAAAGGGATTCAGATTTGATCAGTTCGAAGGGCATGAAGTAATTCCTTTGGGTGTGGGGAGAATAAAACGATTATAAAAGAAAAAGCCCGGGCGGTTGGCCCAGGCTTTGGGTGAGTCGGAGGCGATCCTTATGGGATGTTCAGCACCTGTCCGGCGGTCAGAGTGGCGTCCACCGAGATGCCGTTCTTGCTGGCGATGTCGTTGGGACTCACGTCACCAAAGGCACAGGCCACAGCGTAGATGGTTTCACCGGCTTGCGCAGTATAGGTGGCGGGATGGTTGCGCAGCATGCGGTTGCCGGGGAAGGAGCCCGAGGATGGAATGGTGAGCACAGTGCCGGGGTCGTAGAGTACGCCATCGCTCAGGCCGCTCAGGCGGAGCATATCGTCCGGATCCACATTGAAGCGGCGGGCAATGCAGTAGGGGAACTCGCCAGACTTCAACACATATTGCGAGCCGCCGGTGACCGGGGCGGAGGTGGCTGCGGCCGCAGTGGTGGGCGCCACTGCCAACGTGGACGTGGGGTTAGTGACAACCAATGGAGTGGCGGTGGCGGTCACGTCGGTCTGAGGTGTGACACCCACGCCAACTGTGGGAGAGGCGACTACAGGCGCGCCCGGTGTGGTTTGCGCCAGCGCGGTTTGGGTGGTGATGGCTTGCAAGGTGTTCATGTCAACAGAACCGTTGACGGGGGTGGCGAAAAAGTTTTGTGAGATGGGTGTAAGGGTGGCGGCTGGGGCCTGGGAATACGGTTGGTTACATGCCGAAGTGAGCACCATTACCAGCATCAACATGGAGGCAATCCACATGCCTCGTTTCATTCTTGCCATAGATATCTTCTCCTGATTCTCTCGCGTAATTTCAAAGGATGGTAGCACATGACCATGCATGCGTCAAGTTGACGGGATGGGGCATTGGTTGGGTG
>CAZJMZ010000154.1:0-5941 GCA_964547115.1 uncultured Anaerolinea sp.
TTCCTTGGCAGGGTACATCCCCGCTCCAATATCCCCAATCCTACCCGAAAAGCCCGCGTCCATGCAAGCGGCTGAAAGTCACCTCAAGCCGGTCGTCCGCTTGTATTCTGCCGCGGGGCGTTGTATAGTAAAGATAGAACGGGGAAGCAGATGAACTCTTAACTGCCGGGAGGTGGCTGATGAACGCACAGAAGCGCCTGTTGGTCCTGGTGGCAAGCCTGCTGGTCCTCACCCAAAGCCTTGCCGGGTGCGCGAGCACCCCGATCTTTCACGAATCGAACGTACCCATTAGCCGTATCATCGTCAAAACCGACTCAAAGGATAATTGTGACTCGCCCCAGTCCGTGAATGCCACCTTGCGCGCGGTCGATACCCGCTCGCAGGAAACGGCCTGGTCGGTGGATGGCAAGGCTGGTGTGGGCGGCAAGATCCCGCTGGGTTTCCTGATCCCCAGCCTGGATATTGAAGCCTCCATTGCCGAGCACTACGGCGGCAAAGAGACGCGCACCTGGGAGAATAGCTATCAAGAGGATTCCGTCGTCCCTGCGAATACGAAGGCGGTCCTGGCCGTCTTTTATCAGGAAATGACGCGCACCGGCGTGATCGAAATCTACGGCAAGCGCATTGAGTACGAATACCCCGCCGAGATCACCCGCCTCGGCTGGAACAATGCCGCCCAGCCCTGTCACCTGCCGCCCCTGTATACTTACACCTGTTACGCACCAGATGACAATTACACCCTGCCACCGCGCTTTGAAACGCTGGCCGGAACATGGCGCCTGCAAAGCCCGAAGCACGGCGAGATCGTGCAAATCGAGGTTCAGATCGAGGGTGGCAATGTATCCATTCACGTCTACACCGATGGGGCCTCGGGCGTCGCTGATTGGGGCACTCAACCGCAATGCATTTGGAGTGACCCAATGCAGGTGGTGTTCGACCATCTGGGCTTCAAGACCACCACTCTCACCCTGCACAGTTCCCGCGGGGGCGAGCTATCGGTCACTGCTGAAGATTACTACACCGACCCGCCGGTTTACATCCCTGTGCAAACCACCGACTATCTCTTCGTTCGGTAGTGTCTTTGGGACATAAAACGAACCGCCTTGCAGAGGGTTGCAAGGCGGTTCGTTTGTTTCTTCAGGCTGGTTAGCCTTCGTTCATCTGCGTGAGATGCTGCGCCGTGTTCTCGAGCAGTTCGATCATGCGCGTGCGGATGTGCTGGTTGAGGAAGTGATGCTCCAGCGTGGAGAGCGGCAGGAAGCGCGCACCCGCCACCACGTGAATGCAGTTGGCCGCTCCGCACAGGCAGATGAAGGGCGCGTCCATTTCCCATTCGGTGGCCGGGTAGAAGAACGAAAGCTCGGCGCCCTTCTCGATGTCCTTGCAGGCGTACATCAACAAATTCTCGGTATCGAGGATCACGTTCGGGTCGCAGGAGTGATTGAGCGCGGCCAGCTTGCCGACCTCCGTGTGTTTGTCCACGTCGATCTGCACGGTGAAGCGATTGGGTTTGTTCACCACCTTCTCAGTGGGGATCGCGCAAATGACCTCTCCCTTTTTATACGCCTGTTTCGTCACCAGACTTCTAAACTTGTTCTCGGTCTTGATGGTAAGCGTGTCCATCACAGTGGGCATGATCAATTCCTTTCGGTATACATGAATGTGGATGATGTGCGTTGTTGTGTGCAACTAGTACACATCATCATGAGATGAATAAAACTTTCGCATCAGTATACTGATTATGAATTTAATTTCAAGAGGTTGAATGGGTGATTTGAAAAATATTAAGGTTGCAACAGTCATGATGCGATGTTGTGTTTGATCGCTATCACACGTGTTGTTCCTTCGATCTGTATTTGTTGCGGGCTGTGATGAATGTCTGTTGCATGCGTGCCCACCACAAACGCCAGCGCAGATGTGTCCATGTGCGCCAGGCTGCGTTGAAATCATGCGCGTGCAAGGTCGTGTTGCGAAAGAGCGCCGTGTGATACAACGCGGTGAGAGTCTGCAGGTCTGTGATGACTCCGCGGTATGGAAGTTTGAGGCGCGTCTTGTTTTGTTGTTGCGTCAACGTGTTGCTTAACTTCAACACGAACTCGGCAGGCGTCTCACCCTGAATGTGTGCACCCGCCAGCGGACGCCCCGTGTGATACAACGCGCGATAGATGCGTGTGATGGCCTCGGCCGGGGCCAGCCGCGCATGCAGATATTTTTCGAGCACGGCAAAATACATCAGCGGCAACACCACCAACAACAGCAACGGACTCAACCACAAGCCGATGCGTTCGATGCGCCAGCGGATCAACGACGGCGGCGCGACCTGCGCCTCAGACTCCACCGCGGCCTGCTCGCTGGGCGAATCAGCGCGCTGGATCTCGGGCAGGGAGGCGGTCGGCTCGAACTCGATCCACCCGTAGCCGGGGAAGTACACCTCCGCCCACGAATGTGCGTTCAATTCACGCACGATGTATTGCGCGTTGAGCGGGTCATATTCACCGGGCGAATAGCCCGAGACGAAACGCGCCGGCAGGTTGTTGGCGCGCGCCAGCACCACCATGGCCGTGGCATAGTAATCGCAATAGCCGCGTTGCAGGTCGAAGAGGAAATAATTGGCCACGTCCACACCGGCGGGCGGGGCGGGGGCGGTGATATCGTACGGGTAGTTCTGCCGCAGGTAACGCTCGATGGCTTTGGCTTTGTCGTAGGGGTTGGTGACGCCTTGCGTGATCGTGCGTGCCAGGTCGAGCACGCGTTGCGGCGTGCCGATCGAGAGCGGCAGGTAGCGATTGCGGATCTCCTCGGGGTAATCCACCGACGCGCCGCGCAGGTCGTACACCGAGGCGTCCGAGATGTACACGTCCGCGCGATAGGAGGCGACGGGCGAGCGGATGGCGAAGATGTCCGCTTGCAGCAGGGCGGTTTGGTCAGCGAACAGGTCATCGGTCGGGCGGACGCGCCATTCCACGCTGAGCGGCACGTCACTGCTATACAGCGCTCCGCTCCACAGCAGGCGCCCGAGCGGTTGCTCCATGTTCACCTGCAAGATCAATGACCGATGATGTTTGAGCAGGCCCGGGATGAGCGGTGAGTTGGGCGGCAGGGTTTGTTCCACGGTGCCGTTCGAGACCCAGCCCGTGCTCACGTAGCGGTCGTAGACCAGGCTGCGCCAGTAATGGCGTGGCACGGGCACATTGAGCGAAGTGGCCAGGGCGGGCGGCAACTCGCCGGTGCGCACGGTCATCACCACGCGCTCCGAGTTGAGCGCGCCGCCCAGCAGGCGATAGGTGCGCGGCAGGGTTGGGTCCACCACGGTGTAGGTGCTTTCAGGTGTGCCCGGGTTGGTGGCGAGGCCGAGCGCGTCAGCAACCTGATTGTTCTGCGGCTTCTGCAGGTCACGGAAGAAATCGCGCACCTGCCGCCACGAAAGCGACGGGGTGAGATACGCGGCCAGCCCCACGACCAGCACCAGTGCGATCAGCGCCGCCGAGTTATCGTAGGCGATGCTTTCAGAATAATCGACGTGTGTGCTGGTCCAGCGCGTGAGGTGACGCTGGTAATTCCACACGCCCATCAACAACAGCAGGATCATCACCTGGAACCAGACCGTTTCCACCCTGAAGCGGCTGTAGGAGGTCACGGCCACCAGCACGATCAATGAAGGCGCGAGCGTGAGCACTGCGTTGCGCCGCGCCGTGAACCAGCCCATCCATGCGGCCGTCAGCCACAACGCGAACAGCCACAACAGGTTGCTCACCAGCGCATCGTTCACGCGCACGTTGGTTTGAAAGCCCAGGCCCCACACCTGAAAGCGCGCCCACAGCCCCAACGTCGCTTCGGTGATCGTGGCCCACGCGGTCACCACCCCGCCAGTTTGGATCGCGCTTTCATCGCGCAGCCATTGCAACACCTGTGGGAACAGCGCGGCGACCTCCCGCCCCAACTGCATCAATGGCCCGGGCATGCGTGCGCCCACCAGCCATACCGCCGCCGCGCCCGCCGCACAAACGACCATCACGGCCTGCCACATTTTCGAGGGCCGGTTCCCCAGCCTCAGCCCCAACACCAAGGCCACGAGACTCGCCCAAAAGAAGACCGGTGAATCCGGGCTGCGCAGCGAAGCCGTGACGCCATAAATAAAGACCTGCACCGCACTGAGCACCAGCAGGTAGCCCATGGCCTCGGCAGAAAGCAACCAGCGCAATGCTCGTTCTTTCAAGCCAGCCTCCGCCAATCGGCCACCGGGGTCTTCACCGCCACAGCCTTGCCGGTGCCCACCACACGCCATTCCCATTCCCCGGCGCTGCCGGGCTTGCGTGCGTCCGCATCCAGCAACTCGCGCGGGATGATCGTGCACTCCGCACCGATGGATTGCAAGGCTGCTTCGAGCGCCTCGGTCGAACGCTCCCCGCCGAACGAAGCCGGGTCCAACACGAACACGCTGGTGCGCACGCCGCGCCAGAGCAACGGCATCAAAGCCTCGGTCCAGGTTGGGTCGGTGTTGGCGGTGATGATCAGCAAACTGTGCGCGCCGCCCATCGAACCGCTCAAGCGCGCCAGAAACGCCTCGAACGGCAGGTCCCCGGGCGCTGCCACGGCCAGGGCTTTCAGCATGGCTTGTTGCTGATACTCGTTCCGCCGCGGCACGATCCATGCGGGGTCTTTGCCGTTCACGGCCAGCCCCACCGGGTGCGCCTGCTTGAGTCCTTCAGCGGCCAGCGAAGCCGCGAGGATCACGCCGTGCTCCTCGGTCGAGTCTGCGCCTGCGCCCACCTGCATGGCGCGGTCCAGGTCGAGCAGCAGCCACCAATCCCCGGCGGGTGTGCCTTCGAACTGCCGCACAAAGAACTTGCCATGCCGCGCCGTGCTCTTCCAGTGGATCAGGCGCAGCGGATCGTTGGGTGCCATCTCGCGCGTGTGCGAGGCATTGAGCGTCTCTTCGATGGACCGGGTCAACGTGCGCCCTTCGCCTGCCGAACCCTTGGCGGGAATCAGGAAGCGCGGCAGGGTCACCACCGGCGGCATGACCGCCAGGGTGGAGGTGGTGGGGTCTTCGAATCGCAAAGTATAGAGGCCCAGCGGGTCGCCGGTCTCGAGGGTGGTGCCGCCCAGCGTATACACCCCGCGCCGCGTGCATTGCGTCTTGACCGTCCATTGTGTGCGGCTGTCCCCGTCCACACCGGTGGCGAGCGAGGCGTAATGGTCGGGCAGGTTCGAGTGGTCGAGCACGGTCACAGAGGTGGCGGGCAGGCTGAAGGTATTGGTGAGCGTGAAACGCTCCTCTAAATGATCGCCCACCTGCGCCCAGCCAAAGCGCATCTCGCGTTCAAAGGTCAAGGCCCGCAACAGTCCGCGCGCCCAGACCCAGCACACCAGCCACGTTACGCCGAAGCCCATCAACAGGATCACCCACACCCGCGCCGGGTTCGTCACCTGCATCACCAGCGCGAACAACCCAATGACCGGAAAGACCTTCGCGTTCAGCCGCAATGTGTGCTTCATGTTTTTCATTATATCGCTCCCTCACAGATACCTCCCCGAACGGCTAGCCCTCGTCCCGTCCATCTGCCCGATGTGTCTGAGCTTTGTTAGCGTTACACTGCGCTGCATATACCCTGTGATATAAGGAGACCACCATGTCCAATCCCCTCACCGATCTCTCGAACCAACTCACCGCCGCGGTTGAAACCGGCGGCGCCAGCACGGTCGTGGTCGATGCCCGCAAACGCTACCCCGCGAGCGGCATCGCCTACGCCGCGGACCTCGTCCTCACCGCCGACCATGTCGTCACCCGGGAGGAGATCAAGGTCATCCTGCCTGATGGCAGAAGCGTGAGCGCCACCGTCGCCGGGCGTGACCCCGGTTCTGATCTTGCATTGTTGCGCCTCGCTGAAAAAGTGCTCACACCCGCCAAAACCTCTGCCGATGTCAAGGTGGGGCAACT
>CAZJMZ010000154.1:6041-7241 GCA_964547115.1 uncultured Anaerolinea sp.
ACCATCCCGGTCAAGGTGGCGTGGCGCATCGCTGATGAACTGGCCAAACACGGTTCGGTCAAACGCGGTTATCTCGGCGTCCGCACCCAGCCGGTGGAGATCCCCGAAGCGGCGCGTAAGGCGCTCAAGCGCGAACAGTCCAGTGGCCTGCTCGTGCTCTGGCTCGAAGAGAACGGCCCCGCGCAACAAGGTGGCCTCTTCGTGGGCGATACGCTGGTCGCAGTCAACAACCAGCCGGTCAGTGACCCCGATGATCTCTTCGCGGCCCTGCACAGTGGCACCGTCGGCCAGTCCGTGCCGGTCGAAGTGTTGCGCGGTGGCAAGCCCGAAACCGTGCAGGTCAAAGTAGGCGAGCGCAAGTGATCCGCGTGCTCTTGAATGTCGGCTCCCCGGCGTTGCGGGCAGGCCTCAAAGCCCTGCTGGCCTCCGACCGCGCCATTCAAGTGGACACATGGGATGAACAAAGCGCGGCGGATGTGATCATCACATCCGCCGCGACCGCTTCTAACTTTCATCACGAACTGGACTCCGCCCGATCGGCCTCGCTCCTCATCCTCAGCGATGACCCGGTCGACTCCTCCGAACTCAGGCCGGGCTCACGCGCCTGGGGCATTCTGCCCACCGAAGCCTCCGCTGAAGAACTGGTCGCCGCCATCCACGCCCTCGCGCAGGGCCTCATCGTCGGTGCGCCGCACCTGCTCTTTGAACGCGAGCATGAACCGGCTGAGCAGGGTCCGCTCTCAGAGCGCGAGTTGGAAGTGTTGAGCTATCTGGCCAAAGGGCTGGCGAACAAACAGATCGCGGTGGCGCTGGGCATCAGCGAGCACACCGTCAAATTCCACGTTTCTTCCATCTATAACAAACTGGACGTCACCAACCGCACCGAAGCCGTACGGGCCGGCCTGCGCGGCGGCTGGATCGCGCTGTAAATTATCCCACCGGTAACCCATGCCCGCCGATCGGCCGGGTCTCGAAACGCTCGCCGAAGCCTGCGATCAAGGGGCGTCCGCGGGCGATGGCGTTTTGTACGCCTGGCAGGCTCAAAGAAGCCCGGTGACTCTCGGGGGAGTCCCACACTTCGGTCACCCAAAACGCATTGGCATCGGCGGTATCTTCTGCCACGATGTAGCTCAAACAGCCCGGCATCTCATCCGCACTTTCAAGCAGGATCTCCATCAGTTCTGCCCGTTTGCCGGGCAC
>CAZJMZ010000155.1:0-7040 GCA_964547115.1 uncultured Anaerolinea sp.
ACCATCCGCAATCCATCTGGCACTGGTACTATGGGAGCGGGCGTTAATGTGGATGTTGATGTGGGAAGTGGTTCTGTAGCAGTAGGAACAGCCAACGTAGAAGTCGGCATTGTTGTCACTGTAGCCGCTGGCGCAGGGGTTGCCATCCCACAAGAGACCAGCAGCATTAAAAGTAGGAACATGCTGGATGTTACGAATACCCGCTTTGTTTTCATCAACAGGATGATAGTCGTTTCCAAACATAAATACAACTGCTGAATGTTATGTTCAGACAGTATGGTTGTCCTAAGAATTGGAATTGTCTTCACCATACATCGAGGACATTTCCAGGTTGTGAAACTTGGGGGTATATGTCACATCGAGTACTTGGGGTAGAATCCTTGCAGCAACCAGATGGCTATCGGTCCACAAACAATGCGCCTATCTGTGCAAACATCAAAGTGCCATTGTCAGTCTCACTGCCACACCGGAATGCTCCAGCGCCCTGCGGGTTACTCCTACCAAGGTACGGGGCGAGGAATAAGGATTTCCGTCTACAATTCGGGCACGTCCAGCCTTTGGAGGAGCGCTTCATGAAAGACATGATCCGTACCCTGCACCCGCAGAAGAAGCTAGGGGTCAACATCAGCCTGGAAAAATACGAAATTATTCGCAAGGCCATCCTTTCAGCATTGCGCATCCAAAAGGAAATGACCTTCATGGCGCTGGCCCGCGCCGTGGAAAAAGACCTGCGTGGCACCTTCGAAGGCTCGGTCACATGGTATGTGACCACGGTTAAATTGGACCTGGAAGCGCGCGGCACGCTCAAACGTGTGCCCAATTCCCGCCCACAGCTCGTTCGCCTCGTGCGTTAGCCCCACAGCCGGGCGTGCTGAGGAGAGTGCGCCCGGCTGGTTCCCCATTTCAACTTACTATAAATAATAAAGGAACTCTTCATCATGGTGGATACACTCTATTTTGACGTTCTCGCCGCGCACCAACATTTTGCGGCGCATTGCTTCAACCGCACCTGGGATTACATGGAACGACCGGAGGCGCTCTCGCACGAAGAGAAACTGGATATGCTCCATACTGCCATGGCTTCCTTGTGGCACTGGTCCCAGCGTGAGGATGTGACGGCGCAGAATCTGTCCGTGGGCTACTGGCAAGTCTCGCGCGTGTATTGCCTGCTCAACCAGCCCGCCAATGCACGCGTCTATGGGATGCGCGCGCTCGAATATGCCATAGACCTCTCGCCGTTCTTCAAAGGCTATGCCCATGAAACCCTGGCACGCGCCGAAATGCTCGAAAACAACCGTGCCATCATGAAGGCTCATCTTGATCGAGCGCGGGAAGTACTCCCCCTCATTCCAGACGCACAGGATCGGGAACTGCTGGCCAAAGACCTGGAGTCGATCCGATGACAGGCAGGCTGGCGGGGCGGGTGGCGCTAGTCACCGGCGCAGGGCGGAACATTGGCCGCGCCATCGCCCTGGAATTTGCGCGCGAGGGCGCGGATGTCATCGTCAATGCAAAGGCTAATCGCAGCGAAGCAGAAGCGGTGGCGGAGGAGGCGCGGGCGCTCGGCGTCCGGGCGTTGGCGGTGACGGGCGATGTCGCCGATAAAGCACAGGTCGATGCGTTGGCTGCACAGGCGCTCTCAACTTTCGGGCATGTGGATATTCTGGTCAGCAATGCGGCCATCCGCCCGCAAAAGGCGTTCACCGAGATCAGCGTGGCGGAGTGGCGTGCGGCGCTCGGCGTGATTCTGGATGGCGCATTCTTTTGCACACAGGCAGTCCTGCCCACCATGCTTGAACAGCGGTTCGGGCGTTTCCTGTACATCACCGGCGACGGTGCCTACAGCGGTGTGGCCAAGCGGGCACACGTTTCAGCCGCCAAAATGGGCCTGACCGGTCTTGCCCGCGGACTCGCAAGCGAATACGCCGCACAGAACATCACCTTCAACCTCCTTTCACCGGGGCGCATCGATACCACCCGTGACAACTCCTTCTATCTCGACCCAGCTTCCATGCAACGCACAGATGACATTCCGTTGCAGCGGCTGGGCAAGCCGGAGGAGATCGCCAAAGCCTGCGCCTTTCTAGCCTCGGCTGATGGCGCCTACATCACCGGCCAAACCCTGCATGTCAACGGCGGTCGTGGCTATTACTAACCCTGCGGCTCCGCAGTTTGCGCCTGGTGATAAGTGATTCGTCATATGTTTTTTACCAGACCGCTGACCGTAGACGGTAGACCGCGGTCTTCGGTCGGCGGTCTATGGTCGGACAGATGTTAATTTTCTTTCGATGTTGTATTTAGAAACCGGCAAACCCTTGTGAGTGTTGTATAATTCGCCGACTTCACTCCCAAGGAAATTCCCTCGCATGAAATTGAAATACATCCTGTTCCTGCTGGCCGCCCTCTTACTGGCAGCCTGTTCCACCACGGACGCCACGCCCGAAGCGCCCGTGCTCGATGCCACCCAGCAATTTGGCCAATCCATCTATAAACTTCGCTGCGCCCAATGCCACGCCCTCACGCCCGATACCATTGTCATCGGTCCCTCGCTGGCGGGCATCGCCTCCCGCGCGGGCACACGCATGGAGGGCTACACAGCCGAAGAATACATCGAGACCTCGATCCTCAACCCGCAAAAATATGTGGTGGACGGCTTCAAGCCCACCATGCCCACCAACTTTGCCAAGGAACTCACCAGCGAAGAACTGAACGCCGTCATCGCCTACTTGATGACCTTGAAATAACCAGCCTACAATTTTTTAGGAGACTGCATGAAACTCTGGACCAAACGCATCGGACTCACCCTCGGCCTGCTACTGCTCCTGGGCATTCTCTACGCTGCCTTCAAACCCCTGCCCTACGATGTGCTGCCCCCGCTCGAAAAATGGGGCGCGGGTGCAAGCAGCGTACTGCCTGCCTACAGCGGCCTGCAACGCGAATTCCCGGCCCTCAGCGGCGTCACCACCCCCGAACAGGCCGAACTCGGGCGCCTGCTCTTCTTCGACCCCGTGCTTTCGAAGAACAAAGACCTGGCCTGCGCCAGTTGCCACAACCCCAGCCTCGGCTTCAGCGACGGCAAGCAGACCTCTCAAAACCTGCAGCGCAACAGCCTGAGCCTGTGGAACGTGGGCTACGCAACCAAACTCTTTTGGGATGGCCGTAAGGCAAGCCTCGAAGAACAGATGCAAGTGCCGCTGTTCAACGAAAAGGAAATGGCCAACACTCCCGAACAATTGGTGAAAGACCTGCAAGCCATTCCTGAATATGTTACGCTCTTCGACAAAGCCTTCGGCGGCGGCAAGGCTGCGGTTACACCTGAAAACACCTACGCCGCTATCGCCGCCTTCGAACGGACCCTGATCTCGAAGGATGCACCCTTCGACCGCTATGCCGCCGGTCAGTTCGAAGCGCTCACCTCACAACAACGCCGCGGCCTCAACCTCTTCCGCTCGGCGGCCACGCGCTGCTTTGAATGTCATGCCGCGCCCACCTTCGGCTCGGACGATTTCTTCGTCACGGGCGTGCCCGACCTGAGTAATCAGGCGCATGATGCCGGTCGTGCCGCCGTAGCCAACGATGGTTTGGACGGCGCATTCAAGGCGCCCACTCTGCGCAATGTGGCGCTCTCTGCGCCCTACATGCACAACGGCGCCTTCGCCACGCTCGAAGAAGTGGTCGATTTTTACGCCAAAGGCGGCGGCGCAGAGCGCGGCATTGATGTGGATCGCCAGATCGTGCCGTTCGAGTTGAGCGCGCAGGAGAAGGAAGACCTGATCGCCTTCCTGTATGCGTTGACCGACGAAAGCGCCCTGCCTGAGATCCCTGCGGCTGTGCCTTCGGGCCTGCCGGTGGTGGAGCAGGTGCCGAACCCGGCGCGCGAAGTTGTCAGCGTGGCGAATGTCAAGGTGACCGCCGCAGGCGTCCCGGCGCATGAGCCGACGACCGTCCGCAAGGGGCCGAACGAGACATTGCAGCAAGCCATCGACCGCTCAGGCCCTGGCGACACCATCGAAGTTCCGTATGGGATCTATCACGAAGCGGTGGTGCTCGATTGGAGCGATGTGAAGTTGATCGGCATCCCGAATGAGCAGGGCGAATGGCCGGTGCTCGATGGCGAAGGCACGCGCTCTGATGGCGTGATCGCTTCGGGCAACAATTTCGAGATGGCATTCTTCAGCGTGAAGAATTACACGTCGAACGGCGTGCTGGTGGAAGGCGCGACGGGTGTGCATCTGCACGACCTGTACATCGAGAACACGGGCGTGTACGGTGTGTACCCGGTGCGTTGTACCGATGTGGTGCTGGAGCGCATCGAGGGCACGCTCATGAACGATGCCGCGATCTACGCGGGCAAATCGGAGAATGTCATCATCCGCGACACACTGACCTATGGCAACGTGATCGGCATCGAATTGGAGAACACGGTCAACGGCGAAGTGTATAACAACGTGGCGCATGACAACACCGTGGGCATCTTCATCGACTTATTGCCGCAATTGCCTTCCAAGGTTTCGTTGTTCACCAAGGTCTACGACAATGTCGTTGAAAACAACAACGGCGAGAACTTTGCCAAACCAGGCTCGAACCAGGCCTTGATCCCCCCGGGCACGGGCATACTCATTCTGGCAGCCGATGAGGTGGAGATCTACGGCAACACCATCCGCGGCAACAAAACCGGCGGCCTGGCAGTCTTCAACCTGACCATTGGCTTCGATGTCAACGAGATCGATGTGGGCCCGAACCCCGAGAAAGTATTTGCCTACAACAACACCTACGAGAACAACGGCTACGATGCCGACCCGTTCGTGCGGAACATGCTTGGCAAAGGTTTTGACATCATCTGGGATGGCAACGGTGCGGGCAACAAGTTCGATGAGGAGGTTTCCTCTTCGTTTCCGCCGGTGCTACCCAGGTCCACATGGCCGCAGCCGGTGTACAACCTGTATTGGCGGCTGGTGAATTTTGTCGTGGGCCTGGTGTCATAACAGGTTCGCCCCGCATGAAAAAAGCCGCACCCGAATTCGGGTGCGGCTTTTCGTTGCGCACAATGCGTCGCACGCGTCACTCACTGACCCGGCCGGAGGATGGCTGAACCAGTTTCCAGAGCGCGGCGCGGTAGTGATAGAGGCCATACCCAACGGCTGCCAGCGCCAGCACGGCAAACACCACCGGGATGTGCGTTCTGATATATTCGCTGATCAGGCGCCATTCCACGCCCAGCACATACCCCGCGCCGATCAACACCGTACACCAGACGTATGCCCCCGCGAACGTGGCGAGAAAGAACTTTGGAAAAGGGACCTTCACCAATCCCGCGGGAATGCTGATGAGATTCCGCAGGCCGGGCAGCACCCGCCCTACCAGCACCATGCTCGCGCCCCACTGGCGGCATTGATCTTCGACCTTTTCGATCAGGCTCAGGTTGATGCGGAAGAACCTCGCGAAGCGGTCTACAAGCGGGCGACCGCCTTTGCGCGCCACCCAATATGTAATGGAAGCGCCAATGGCACTGCCCAACCCGGCATAAAGGCCGCCCAAAAAGATGTGTGATGGCG
This sequence comes from uncultured Anaerolinea sp., assembly GCA_964547115.1. Classification (GTDB taxonomy): domain Bacteria; phylum Chloroflexota; class Anaerolineae; order Anaerolineales; family Villigracilaceae; genus Defluviilinea. The sequence continues at coordinate 5,556 of CAZJMZ010000155.1, forward strand.
GCAGGTCGTGACGTTCGATCAGCATCCACCCGGCAAAGGTCAACACGATCTCTGCCGGAGTAATACCGGTGGCATTCTCAAATACCATCAAGGCAAAGACACCCAGCCAGCCGAACTGGTCGAAGATGGTTTGCAGGGTGGTGATGATGGTTTGCTCGAGGCCGTCAAACATACCGGGTTCCTGGGGTGGCGCTGTGGAAAAACATGAGACAGAGTATACAGTCGATCGGGCACAAGCCCAACGCCACTCACACTTTTCTTATCACAACGGCTGCGGCAGGCTGCCCGCCGTGCGCAGCGCGGATCTGATCATCAGATATTCGGTGATATTTTCAAGCGTGATGATGCCCACTAACTGACCAGCATGCGTGACGGGCAGGGTCTTCGAACCCGACTCTTGCAGGCGCACCAGGGCGAGTTCGAGCATCTCATACGAGTCGACCTCGGGCAGGTCTCGGCGGACGAAGTTCATGACTGGAGCCGACTGCCCGTGCCGGGTCAACGCCAGCATGAACGCATCACGCTCAAGGACGCCTGCCACTCGACCCGCAGCATCCACCACCGGGAAATCGTGCTGCGACCCGGCCAGGATGAGCCCCACAGCCTGCGAGAGATTATCGGCAGGTGAAAGCGTTTTGAAATCGGTGAGCATTGCGCGCGTGACCGGCACACCGCTGACCGTGTTCTTCATCTGCACTGCTCCAGCTTCCTGCGAAGCGCCGATCCACACGAAGAAGGCAATGAACAACAGGAACGGGTTGCTGAACAGGCCGACAAACCCAAAGACCAGGGCCAGCCCCTGGCCAATGGTGGCGGCGATCTGCGTCGCGCGGACGTAATCGAGCCGCATGGCCAGCAGGGCCCGCAATACACGGCCACCGTCCATGGGGAAGGCGGGGATCAGGTTGAACAACACGAGCGAAATGTTCACGGTCATCAGGCGTTCGAGGAACGAGCCTGAAGCGACGGTGAGGTCTGTGAGCGGGACCAGGCTGTTCGTGAGGAAGAGATACGCGAACAATCCTGCAGCGATGACCACGTTGACGGCGGGTCCCATCAGCGCGACCCACAACTCCTCGATGGGTTTTTCCGGCATGCGCTCCAGCCGCGCCACCCCGCCGATGGGATAGAGCGTGATATCACGGGTCTTGATGCCATACTTGCGGGCGGTCAGTGCGTGCCCGTATTCATGCAGAACCACACAGCCGAACAGAGCCAGGATGAAGAGAATACCGTTAAAAACTTCGCTCCATTGCCGGTGTTCGAGCCAGTGACTCAACCCCACCCAGCCAATAATGAGCAGGAACGTCGCGTGGATGTACACGTCGATGCCTGCAAAACGACCCAACTTCCACTGCCATTTCATTGTCTCAACTCCATTTTGATTCAGGCCCGGCGGAGTCTTGCGCAACACCGCCGGAAATTTATTTTTCAATGCCCGCATTGTACATGGAATTTATAAGAAAAATGTTATAAAAATTCACC
>CAZJMZ010000156.1:0-7010 GCA_964547115.1 uncultured Anaerolinea sp.
GCAGGTATGGGCAAAGTCCTGAAGCGAATGTTGAATGATCTCGGCGAGTCGCACCCCTCTATCGGTGACGTCCGTTCGATTGGGTTGTTCGGTATTATCGAGTTGGTCAAGGATCGCAAAACGAAAGAGCCGATGGCGCCGTGGAATGGATCGTCACCGGAGATGACCGCGCTCAAGAAATATTGCACCGAACACGGATTGTTTTTGTACACTCATTGGCATACCGTGTTAATCATCCCGCCGTTGATTATTACGGAGGAACAATTGCAAGAAGGGATGGATGTGCTGGACAAGGCCTTGGAGATCACGGATAAAGCGACGCAATAAAAAGAGGCGGTCACCTTCAAGGTGACCGCCTCTTTTTATGATTCCCATTCCACATCCGGCGAGTGGAAGAAATTGATCCCCAAGTCTTCCATGTATTTGCCGTGTTTCGCCAGTCGGTGTTTGTATTCATCCCAGCCATGCACCTGTTTTGACCAGGCCAGTTCTGCCAGCCCAGGCAGGCGCGGGAAGACCATGAACTCGATGTCTTTCATTGTCAGCACGGTCTCTGTCCAAAGTGGGGCTTCGAGGCCGATGATATCGTCTGCGGTCAAGCCGTCCATGTAGGTGGCGGGGTCCCAATCGTAGGCATCTTTGACGCTGATCAGCCCGGCCCATGTCAGCCCGATGGGGGTGCTTTCATCATATTTCATATCAAGATAGGTTTTGTTGCCTGGGGAAATAATAAACTTGTTGCCTTGTTCCTTTGCGCCCTTATATGCCGCGCCCTGCCAGTGTTGTGCAATGGTTCGCGGGTCCAGTTCCACTTCACCGATCTCGGCCCAGCCGACGGGGATCTTGTTGTGCGCGAGAACGATCTCCTGCATTTTCCTGATAAAGAGTTTGAAGTCTTCCTTGGGGGTGGCGTGAGTCTCGTCGCCGCCGATATGGATGTAGGGCGCGGGCGAAATGGCCGCCAGTTCGCGCACCACATCGTCTAGAAATTGGTATGTCACGGCCATGTGAATGCCAAGTGAGCTAAAGCCAACCTCGGTGCCTTCATACAAAGCCGGTGCTTCCTCAGAGACATTCAACTCGGCATAAGAAGCCAGCGCTGCGTTGGTATGGCCGGGAGTATCGATCTCAGGGATGACCATCACATGCTGGCGTTGTGCGTACGCCACGATCTCCTTGAACTGCTCCTGGGTATAGAACCCGCCGCCTCCACCATTGACCTGGGTCTGGCCGCCGATCTCGGTGAGCCTGGGCCACGACTTGATCTCGATACGCCAGCCCTGGTCGTCGGTGAGATGCAGGTGCAGGCGGTTGATCTTGTAGTGAGCAATCAAGTCAATGAAGCGTTTGACATCCTCCACGCCGAAGAAGTGCCGGGCCACATCGAGCATCGCACCACGCCAACTGAAGCGGGGCGAATCGGTGATGGATACAAGTGGCAGGCTGGGGGGAGTCGGATGCGTGCCCAGGAGTTGGAGCAGGGTTTGGGCGGCGTAGAACAGTCCGGCGGGCTGCCTGGCGCAGAGGTGGATTCCCTCCGCTGAAATATCCAGTCGGTAGCCTTCATCGCCGAGGGTTGTATTTTCGGCCAGCGAAAGTTGAATGGAGTTAGTGGCTGCCTGTGGTGCAAATTCCAGTTGCAGGCCGGTGCGTTGGGCCAGTGCGTTGGCGAGCCAGTGCGCGGTGGCTTGTTCTTCGCTGACGATGCGGGTTTGTGCGTTGAGTGTGAAACTTCCTTCACAAGTTGTAATCAGTGCAGGTTGTGGAATGATGGGGTGCATGGGATGTGGTATCCTCCAGTTAATTGACGAGCGGTGCAAACATATACCACACTCCGCTCCCTTGTGCCTATGGCTGAGAGACCTACTTTTGACCGTTCCCTGTTCATTCCTGTCGCCATCGGCGGGCTTTCGCTGCTGGGGATCTGCGCGATCCTGATCGGGTTGCGCCTCAGTGCGGCGCGCGCGAGTGCCACAGTTTTACCAACCTCCACGCCGCCTCGTTTTCAATACCTGGCCACCGAGCCTGGCGTGGTTGAGCCCACGCTGGCCAACACCCCCACGCCAGATCTCAGTACCGACACGCCTGCACCAGCCTTGCCGGAAGTTTTGCCCACCTCCACATTTGTATTCATCGAAACCCAACCCGCGCAGTCGACCGTCACGCCACCGATATTCGTGTTGGGCAGCCCCACGGCCACTGGCGCTGCGCCACAAACCATCGGCGTGACCTATGATGATGTGGATATTCGCCTGCTATACACAGGCGACTGGCTTGCACAAAGCGGTGTGGCCGATGCCAATCAAAAGACCTTACACGTTTCCAACACCATCGGCAACTCAGTGGAATTGGTGTTCTTCGGCCAGAAAGTCCGTTTCATCTATCAGGCCGGTACCGGTTTGGGGCAGGTTGCCCTGCGCCTCGATGCCCTTGATTTTGCCCTCGATCAAACCGCCACCCAGGCCAGCCTCGGCATCTGGGAATCCCCGGTTCTGCCGCTCGGCAATCACACCCTCACGATCACACACATCAGCGGCGGGGCGATCAACGTGGATTCGTTCGTGGTGGTCGATCTTGCCACGCCCACTGTCACCATCACCCCAACCGTCACAGCGACTCGCTCTCCATAAGCGCCTCGATCTCGGCGCGCGCAAAATATTCTCGATACGCCGCCGTCTCTTGCAAAACACCCCGCACGGCCACAAACAATTCCTTTTGGACGTATTGTTGCGTCTCTCCATTGCCCGGGGATAGAAGCACCGCTTCACCCTCCGGGGCGGCTGATACGTGTCCCCCGGCCGCCAGCCACTCCAGGCCGATTCGCACGGCGCTCTCACGGCACGCCAGCGCCGCCACCAATTCAGGGATGGTGATGCGCCCGTTCTTATTGTTGATCACATATTTGACCATGCCCGCCAATTGGGTCAGGAATTCGTCGGCGGTCTCGGCCTTGGGGGCGATGCCCAACACATACACCCGCCGTGGATGCACGGCTTGCAACGCGGTGCGCAAGTCGGCGGGGGAGGGCGGGGTGGTGTAAATGACGAGTTCATCAGCCGGGGTCAGGGCGTAGCGGTTAAGACCCTTGGTTCTATCCAACCCCTCTGCCCAAACCATTGCCTCTCCGATCTCGCTGCGGCGGCCGCTATCGCGGCGCATGTCTTTGATCTCGAGCGTGTGCCGTTCCGTTATGTGTGTGGGCGCTGCAGTAACGCGAAACTCTTCGAACGTCAGGTTGACTTGTTTCTTCCCACGGAAGGTGGTGGCACGCAGGGAGTAGGCGATATCGAACGGCATATCTTTCTCAGGCAGGGGTTCGCCCGCACCGCCCCACCACAAAAGCGTCTGGGTGTTGCCTGCATCATCCTCCACCGTCAGGCGCAAATGTTCCTTTGTCTTGCCGATCTCTGCCACCGATTTGAGTTTGACGCTGCGGGTGGCCAGTTTCAATTGTGGATTCCCGGCCCCAAAGGGTGCCAGCTGTTCCAGCAAGTCGGCGAGTTCAAGCGTGAGTTCGTTTAACTCGAGCCAGGCATCGAGTTGCAGCGTTGGCTCTTCGCGAATGACTTCACCAAGTTGCTTCTCAATGGCTTTTCCAAGTCCGCGTCGAAAGGCGGTAAGGTTTTCTTTTTGCAGCGAGAGTCCCGCCGCCATGGGGTGACCGCCAAAGCCAAGCAACAGGTCTTTATTGGCGGTGATGGCTTCGGTGATGTGCAATCCGTCCACTGAGCGGGCTGAGCCGCGCAGAATGCCATCATCCGATTCGGTGAGCAGCAGGGCGGGTTTGTGATAGCGGTCCACGAGGCGGTTGGCAACGATGCCCACCACGCCGCCTGGCCAGTTGGGGTGCGATAGGACGATTGCGGGTTCGGTCAGCAATTCAGGGTGTTCACGCAATTGTGCCTCTGCCGCCTCCGTAACTTGACTCGTTAAAAGCCTGCGTTGGGCATTAAGCCCTTCGATCTGGGCGGCCAACACCCGCGCGCGGGCGGCATCCTGGGTGATAAGCAATTCGACGGCAGGGTTGGCATCGTTCAGGCGGCCAAGAGCATTGAGGCGCGGCGCAAAGGTGAAGCCGATGGTCTCTTCGGTGAGCGATTCGAGTTGAGTGTTCGAGAGTTCGGCCATCACCCGCAGGCCGGGACGTTTGGTCTGGCGTAATTGTTGAAGCCCGCGCTGGACCAGCGTGCGAGTTTCGCCCTGGAGTAGCGCCACATCAGCGATGAGACCGAGAGCAACGAGGTCGAGGAGGTTTTCGATTTCCGATTTATGATTTTCGGTTAACAGCGCTTCAGCCAATTTATATGCCACGCCCACACCCGCCAGATTTTTTAGCGGATGGTCTGCGGGCAGCAGCTTGGGGTTGATGATGGCTTTGGCGTTGGGGAGGCTTTCGCCCAGTTCGTGATGGTCGGTGATGATGACATCCACGCCGCGCGAGTTGCAATAGTCAACGGCTGCGTGGGCGGTGATGCCGGTGTCGCAGGTGATGACGAGTTGAACGCCGCCGTCGAGAATTGGCATGAGAGTTTCGATGTGGACCCCATGACTCTCTTTGCCACGGATGGGGATGTAGTAAACGACATCAGCTCCCAGTATTTGCAGGGCTTGAACCAGCAGGGCAGTGGAGGTTTGCCCGTCCACATCGAAATCGCCCCAGACGCAGATGCGTTTCTGGGAGCGTATAGCCAGAGAGATGCGTTGTGTTGCCTTGGCGATATCAGGAAATTGTGAGGGCTGGATCGCTTCAGGGTGAAGGAATGCATGTGCGGCTTCAGGGGTTTGAATCCCGCGCCGGATGAGAGTCTGTTTGAGGAGCAGGGGCAGGTTGAGGGTGGAAAGAGGCGTTACGTCTACGGGTTGGGGGGCAAGCCAGCGAGTCATTTTTTGATTGTAGCAGAAATATTTTGGAACATTCATCCAGTGATGGTCGTTGTAATCTGCAGAGGAATTGAAAATGAAAACTAGAATATTTATCCCAGTATTGATTTTGATCATTTCTTTGGCATGTTCATCGGTAACGATCTCATTCGATACGCCGGTTGCCACACCCACACTGGTCACACCTGTGCTACCCGACCTGGTGATCTCGCAGGTATACGTGAGCACAGTAAATTTCAACGGACAATGTTTGGGTGGTTATTTTGCCAATGCCACTGTGCTGAATCAAGGTTATGCCCCGGCTGATAATGTGGTCGTGCTGGAACTGGCCACCGGGCATACGGTTGTTGTGGGGCGGTTGGAGCCCGGGCAGAAAATGGACCTGCAAGTTCCGGCGGGGTCGCTCACAGGGGTTTACACTTTGCAGGCCGACCCGCAGAATTTGATTCTGGAAAGCGACGAGAATAACAATATTGCGTCCAATGTCCTTGTTACAGCTACACCCGTCATGGATTGTTTGAGCCCGACACCGACACCTGTGCCGCCTTTGCCTACTTTCCCGGTGCAGTCATTGACCCTTGAAGCGTTGCAGAACGCCGCTTATCATTCCAGTGATTGGGGTGACTTTACGTTGACAAATGGCATTTATTACCGGCCTTTGCCCACCGGGCAGGAATCACCAGATGCTTATTCAACACGACTTACATCACACTTGTTTTATGGGGATATGAATTTTGACGGCTGGCAGGATGTTGGGGTGATTCTGGTCACTCAGAACGGTGGTACGGGCAGCTTCTTTGAACTGGCCCTCGTGCTTAATCAGAACGGCGTCCCTTATAACATTTCAACCGTTTCGCTGGGCGACCGGGTGGTGATTCAATCTGGATATGTGCAGGACGGTATTTTAGGCTTGACCATGCTGACGCATGGACCGAATGACCCGCTGTGTTGCGCAAGCCAATTCACGATAGCGAGTTTCAGGTTGGATGGCAGTCAGTTGGTGTCGATTCCCTGAAGCATGGAGTGATGACCCATCGGCAGCGGTCATCACTTTTTTGTTGCCGGTTCGGGCGTGAAGATCTCCTCGATGGTTTTTTCGAACAATTTAGCGATACTGAAAGCCAGTGGCAGGCTGGGGTCGTACTTCTCGGTCTCAATGGCGTTGACCGTCTGTCGTGAGACGTTGAGCTTGTCTGCAAGGTCGGCTTGTGACCAGTTGCGCTCGGCGCGCAAGACCTTGAGGTTGTTCTTCATTGATAGCTCTTCGAGAACCAACTTGTGGCAATACCCCACAACCCGAACATCATAGGCAGGATCAGCAGGGTGGGGAAGTGCGGGAATCCCAAACCCTCAAGCAAGCCATAACTGAAACTGATAAAGCCGGTGACCACAGCCGAGAAAATGATCGCATTGCTCTGGATGCGTTGCTGAAGTTCATCGCTGTCGCGCAAGCTGCGCAAAATGGCGAAGAGAACGAAGAATACAGGCACCATGGGGGTGAGCGCAATCACCACTTGCAGCGCACGTGGAAATTCGAAGTTTGAAAGCAGGCTGACACTCGTCAACAAAACAATGGCATAACCCGTGATGGCGCCAAAGAATTCCTTGAAATAACGCTTTTGTACTTGTTTCTGATTCATTATTCCTCTGGATTGTTTCCGTTTTTGCCAAAGGCCAGTGCTATACCTATGGCAACTCCAATGGCTGTACCAACTGCTACATCTTTCAAGGCCACACTCATTGCGGCGCCGATGCCTACTCCCATGGCGATGGGGTTGATGTATCTTTTGTAATTCATTTTTTTCTCCTTTTGAATGTCAAGTTTGCTTGACTTTTGTTAGTGTAAAGCATGCTTTACTTTAAGTCAAGGGTGATTTACTGACAGTTTTTAGCCCTTTTGCCAACCGGCACCGTATAATCACAGGATGGACACAACAGGATATTCAGGCACACCGCTCGCAAAGAAACTTGGCATCAAAGCGCCATTGAGATTGATGACGTTTAATGCGCCGAGAGAATATGCTTCATGGCTGGGTGAATTGCCTGTGGGCGTGAAACTGGTCACCAAAGCGAAGCCTCCCATTGCTGCCGCGCACATCTTCGTTACCGAAAGCCTGGAGATGGATGCC
>CAZJMZ010000157.1:0-7007 GCA_964547115.1 uncultured Anaerolinea sp.
GTCAGGAAGGCCGCCCGCACCAGCCGCGCAAAGGTCATCCACGAAAGGATGCCGATCACAAAACTGATGGTGAACACGTTGTTGCGTTGAAAGAGCGGCACATCCACCTCGCGCAGGATCGAAGCCAGCAGGATCAACACCAGAAACGAAGGCAGCGAAAGGAACGCATCGGTCAGGCGCATCAGCACCGTGTCCACCGCACCGCCGTAGTAGCCCGCCAGCGCGCCGATAGGCACGCCGATCAGCAACGAGATCGCCACCGCAATCCCGCCCACCGCCAGCGAGATGCGTCCACCATAGATGATGCGCGTGAACAGGTCACGCCCGAGCGCGTCGGTGCCGAGCCAGTGCGCCGCCGAAGGCGGTTCGAAGCGTTCAGGCAGATTGGACTTTTCAGGGTCATAGGGGGATAACGGCGCGAGGACCGACATCAACACCAGCCAGCCGAAAATGACCGCGCCGACGATCGCGCCACGGTGACGCCTGAAACGCCGCCAGACGCTTTGTGCCACGCTGACGGTTTGAGCGGTGGGGTCGTGAAAGACTTCGATCGATTCGTAATCAGCCATAATGGTTTTACCGCACAGAGCGGAGTGACGAATGTGCCTGGAGGAGCGCAGTCGAAGCGCGAGTTGCATTGCTCCATTCGTTTCGGCTGTGTTCGCCAGACGGTTCACTTCGCTCAGCGTGGAAACGGTTATTCATAGCGCACCCGTGGGTCGAGATAGGCATACAACACATCGGCCAGCAGATTGCAGAGAATGATGAATGCCGCGCCAATGATAAGCACGGCCAGCAACAAGGGGTAATCGCGTTCCACCGCGGCCTGGTAATACAGGCGTCCCATGCCGGGCCAGGCAAAGATGGTTTCGATGAGCACCGCGCCGGTGAAGATGTAAGGCAGGTCGAGTGCGATGAGGGTGACGATGGGGATGAGGGCATTGCTCAACGCATGGCGCACAATGACGCGGCGTTCGGGCAGTCCGCGGGCACGGGCGGAACGGAGATAATTGAGCGGCAGAATTTCGAGCAGGCTCGAGCGGAGAAAACGCGAATACCAGGCGATCCAGCCCAGGGCACCGGTGAGAACCGGGAGAACCAGATGAGAGAGGCGGTCTGAGAGTGAGAATCCGCTATCGAGGGAGGTCATGCCGCCGGGCGGTAGCAAGGGTTCTCCTGTCCACGGATTTTTGAGGGTGGCGTAAAAGATGAGGATGAGCAGCAGCCCGAGCCAGAACTCAGGGATGGCCTGCCCGGCAAAGGAAAAGGTGGTGGCGAGGAAATCAAAGATGGAATATTGTTTGAGCGCCGAATAGATGCCGAGCGGAATGGCAATGAGCAGGGCAGTGAGCATGGTGATGCCCATGAGCGTGACCGTGTTGGGCAGGCGCAGGCCGATCTCTTGCAATACCGGCTCACGCGTGCGATACGAGAAGCCGAAGTCACCGCGCAAAATGCCCAGGCGGACGCCGGGTTCATCGGGCGTGCCATCGCCATCAGTATCGATCTGTTTCCAGTCGTTGCCGATCAGCCAGGTGAGGTATTGCACCGGCAGCGGTTGGTCAAGCCCGAATTGGCGCTTAAGCACTTCCACCCGTTCCGGACGAATGCGCCGCCCACCATACGCGGAAAGTGGTCCGCCGGGGGCAATGTTCACCAACGTGAACAGAATGATGCTCAGCAAAAAGAGCAGCCCAACAGTTTGCAGGAGGCGGCGTGCGATGTAGGTGGCCATTGATTATTTCGCGCCGAGCGAGTACAAGCTGAGCGCAGTCGAAGCGCCTTTGAATGTGCGTTTCGACTGCGCTCAACGCGGATGATCTATTTCAACGTCCAGTCAGCGATGTTCCAGGTGACGAGATCGTTGACAGAAGATTGCACGCCGCTGATGCGCCGGGAGTAGGCATCGGCATTGGGCACGGTGAACAGGTGAATGATGGGTAGTTCGTCGTTGATGAGTTGCCCCAGCGCGCAGAAGGCTTCCTTGCGGGTTTGCTCATCGAGCGTATAGGTCTGGCCGATCAGTTCATCCGCGGTGGTGTTCTTCCAACGGAAGAAGTTCCAGCCCTGGTCTGGGGTGGCGGCATCTGAGGAATAGGTCTCCCAGATGTAATCGGTGGGGTCCACCCCAGCATAGCCGTCATCCCAAATATCGATGTCAAAATTGCCGCTTTGCTCGATGCCGCCATTTTCCGAGAGGTCCCACATTACACTGCCCTCTTCCACGCGGATGTTCATCTGAATGCCGATCTCTTTCAGTTCTTCAGCGATCAATTGCTGGGTGAGTTCGAGCGGTTCGCCATATTCGCCATAGGTGATGAAGTCCATTTCCATTTTATAGCCGGCGGGCGCACCGGTGGCGCAGCCATTACATTCGCGAATGCCGTCGCCGTCCGAGTCGGTCCAGCCGGCTTGTTCCAGCAGGGCCTTGGCGCCTTCGGGATCGAACTTGGGACGTTCGATATTGCACTGGTACGGCGGGCGGAAGAATTCCTGCCAGGTGGGGTTGGCAAGACCGAAAAAGATCTCGTTATTGATGGTATCCACATCCACCGCCATACGAATGGCTTTGCGGACATTGATATCAGAGAGGACAGGGTGCGGCGTGGCTTCAGGGTCGGTGGTGCCTTTTTCAGCCCGATTCAGATACATGCGCATCACCCAGCGGTCGGTGGGGCTGAAGCTTACGGCGGCAGTCGTTGAGTCTTTCAGGTCGTTGGCTGTGTTGACGTTGACCCACATATCGATATCGGCGTCGCCCTGCAACATACGGGTCTTGCGGACCGCATCATCAGGCACGATCTCCACCCGCACCTCTGCGATCGCAGGCTTGCCCGGCTGGTAGAAATTTTCGTTCTTCTTGAAGGTCATGTGGTCGCCTTCGACCCATTCCTCCAGCACAAACGGACCGTTGCTCAGCGGCTTGCGACCACAATCCCAGGCCAGGAAGCCCTGCGTGGCATCACAATAATGGGCCGGCCAGATGGCGATCTGTTCGCCACCGAACTGGGTGAGATAGCCCGGGTAAACGGTGTTGTAGTTGACGACGAAGGAGTGTTCATCGACCTTTTCCACCGAGTCGATGTAATCGGAGCCGGGGATCCATGAACCGGTATCCGGGTTTGAGATCGCCTCCCAAGTGAAAAGCACATCGTCAGCGGTCACAGAAACGCCGTCCTGCCATTGCACATCGGTACGTAGTTGCCACGTCACCGACATGGTGCCAAGCTCCTCGTCCACTTTGACGGCGCCATTCTCAATGGTCGGCAGATCGGCGGCCAGTTCGGGGAAAATATTCCCGTTGGGGTCAATGTCTGTGAGGCCGAGCAGCACCAATTCCATGACCAGAGCGTCCATGCCGGTGTCGGCCACCATCGGGTTGAACGAGGGCGGGTCCTCTGCCAGGACAATGGTGATGCCTTTGCTTCCATCTGCGGCGGGTTGTTGGGCTGCAGGGCTTTCACTGGTGGATGATGCGGCGGGTTGGCTTGCTCCGCACGCCGTTAGAATTAAACTTACGATGCTCAAGATGCTCAGAAAGAGCAACGAACGCTGTCTTGTGAACATTGTTCCTCCTGTGGAATTTTTATTACAACGATTGGGTATTATTGCACGTTTTGCCTGTGCTGTTAAGGCTTTTTGCCCATGAATTTTCCGGCAGTCACTGCGCCAAATTGACGATTGGAAAACTTTACAAGCACCTCAACGCATGATAAACTTTCGCCGCATTCACTGGCGTGGCGCAATAGCGCCACGTTTTTTACTGCGAACACGACTGAGGTTTTCAATGGACATACTACTCACCGGCTCTGTAGCCTACGATTATTTGATGACCTTTCCCGGTCATTTCAAAGAACAGATCCTCCCCGAACGGCTCGAATCCATCAGCCTGTCCTTTCTCGTGGACGGCATGTCGAAACAGCGCGGCGGCATCGCCCCTAACATCGCTTACTCGATGGCTTTGCTCGGCACCAAACCGCGTGTGATGGCCACCGTGGGTGAAGATTTTGCGGATTATCGCAACTGGCTCGAATCCAAAGGCGTGGATACGTCGCTGATGAAGGTCATCCCCGGGGAATTCACCGCCTCTTTCTTTGCGACGACAGACCGGGTCTCTGCTCAAATTGCCTCTTTCTACCCGGGAGCCATGGGTTACTCCGCATCCCAATCGCTCAAAGACCTGCCCTCCAAACCAGACCTGGTCATCGTCTCCCCCTCCGCACCCGATGCAATGATGAAGTTCCCCGCTGAATGTCGCGAATTGGGCATCCCGTATCTGTATGACCCCAGCCAGCAAGTACTGCGCCTCGAAGGCAAGGAACTGGCCCGTGACATGGAAGGTGCGCAATTCCTGTTCTGTAACGATTACGAATTCGGCTTGATCTCCAAGAAGACCGGCTGGAGCCTCGACCAAATGCTGGAACATGTCAAAGTATTGGTCATCACCCGCGGTAAGGATGGAGCCGATCTGTACATGGGCGGCGACTCGGTCCACATCCCCACCGTCCCTGAAGACGAAGTCGTTGACCCCACCGGCGTGGGCGACGCCTTCCGCGGCGGATTTTTAGCGGGTTACTCGCGCGGCTTCGATTGGAAGTTGTGCGGCGAGATCGGTTCGCTGGCAGCGGTCTACTGCCTGGAACAGCGCGGCACCCAAACTCACAGCTACACCCGTCAGGAATTCGTCCAACGCTTCCGCAAGCATTTTGATGATGCCGGGAAGCTGGATGGTTTGTTGTAAAAGTAGTTTCCACCCTGAGCGAAGCCATCGGCAAGTTGGATGGCGCAGTCGAAGGGTGACTTATCTGTAATCTTGTCCTTCGACTGCGGGGCTTCGGCTGTCATTCAGCCCCTCCGCTCAGGACGGAAGTTAGAATAATAAAGGAGCAATACAATGAGCAATTACGATATCAAAGATTTGAGCCAGGCTGAGGGCGGCCGCCGCCGCATGGACTGGGCCGAACGCGAGATGCCCGTTCTGCGTCAGATTCGCGAGCGCTTCAAGAAAGAGAAGCCGCTCAAGGGTCTGCGCGTTTCGGCGTGTCTGCATGTCACCACTGAGACTGCCAACCTGATGGTCACCCTGCAAGACGGCGGCGCGGACATTGTCCTCACCGCCTCCAACCCGCTCTCCACGCAGGATGATGTGGCGGCCGCGCTGGTGAACCAGTTCGAGATCCCCACCTTCGCGATCAAGGGCGAAGACAAGGCCACCTACTTCAAGCACATCCGCGCCGCGCTCGAACACAAGCCCCACATGACCATGGACGATGGCGCCGACCTCGTGTCTTCGCTGTTCTTCATCGAAATGGGCCGCTTCGACAACCTGGAGCCTTCGCTGGCTGCCTGGGCCAAGAGCCTCTCTGCCGAAGAGCGCAGCGCCTTGCTGAAGGGCGTGATCGGTGGCACCGAAGAGACCACCACGGGCGTCATCCGCCTCAAGGCGATGGAAGTTGACAAGGTGTTGAAGTTCCCGGTCATTGCCGTGAATGACGCCATGACCAAGCATATGTTCGATAACCGCTATGGCACGGGTCAATCCACCATTGACGGGATCATCCGCGCGACCAACGTGTTGCTGGCTGGCAAGAACTTTGTCGTGGCCGGCTACGGCTGGTGCGGACGTGGTCTCGCCTCCCGCGCGCGCGGTATGGGTGCGCAGGTTATCGTCACCGAGACCGACCCGATGAAGGCGCTCGAAGCGGTGATGGACGGTTATCAGGTCATGCCAATGGAGAATGCCGCCAAGATCGGCGATTTCTTCTGCACCGTGACCGGCGACATCAACGTGATCGACGAGCACCACTTCGCCACAATGAAAGACGGCGCGATCGTGGCCAACTCGGGTCATTTCAACGTCGAGATCAACATCCCCTCGCTCGAGAAGATGAGCGTGGGCAAGCCCAATCTCGTCCGCCCGTTCGTGGATCAGTACACCACCAAGGACGGCCGCAAGATCAACATCCTCGGCGAAGGCCGCCTCATCAACCTGGCCTCTGCCGAAGGCCACCCCGCTTCCGTGATGGACATGTCCTTCGCCAACCAGGCGCTCTCGGCTGAGTTCATGGCCAAGAACGCCGACAAGCTCGAGAAGAAGGTCTACTCCGTACCGAGCGAGATCGACAACGAAATTGCCCGCCTCAAGCTCGAAGCCATGGGCGTGAAGATCGATACCCTCACCGCAGAACAGGTGAAGTACCTGGGCTCGTGGGAAGAAGGAACCTAGTCCGATTTACGACATCTGCACTTGCGTGTGATTTGCCAAGCAAATCACACGCAAGTGTCGTTGATTGATGATTTTCGGAAGCGTCTCGCAGGATTAAATCTGCGGGACGCTTTTTCTTTTGTTCTTGTCATGTTTGTTCTTCCATTGCCTTTGGTACAATCCTGCATCATGAGTGAACTGATCGGGCAGAAGTTGGGCAAGTATCAGATCGTCAGCCAATTGGGCAAGGGTGGCATGGCGGAGGTGTATAAGGCGTACCACCCCGACCTGGAGCGCTATGTGGCCATCAAGCTGCTGCATGCGCATGTCAACTCACCGGAGTTTGCGGCGCGTTTCAAACGGGAGGCTGCAGCGATCGCCAAACTCCGCCACCCGAACATCGTGCAGGTCTATGACTTTGACACGGATGGCAAACGTGCCTATATGGTAATGGAACTGATCGAAGGGACGAGTCTGCAGGATGCCCTGCACGGCGCGCCTCTTTCTCTCACCCAGATCCGCTCCTACTTCCTGCAACTGCTCAACGCTGTCGCTTTTGCCCACGCCAACGATATCGTCCATCGCGACCTGAAACCCGCCAACATCCTGCTTGAACAGCGCGAAGACAGCACCCGGCTCATCCTCACCGACTTTGGCATTGCCCGTACCGTGGGCATGAACACCGAGACCGGCGCGATCATGGGCACGCCTGCGTACATGTCACCAGAACAGGGTCAAGGCGAACGTGGCGACGCCCGCAGTGACATCTACGCGTTGGGCATCATCCTGTATGAACTGGCCA
>CAZJMZ010000158.1:0-5741 GCA_964547115.1 uncultured Anaerolinea sp.
TTCAGCATCCCTTAATGCCTGCGTAGTAACCTACCTGCATACAAATTGGAGATTTCATGAGCAAAACCCTTAAAGTTGTACTTGGTCTGTTCGCTGCGGTGATCCTGCTCTCGGGCGGGTTTGCCGGAGGCTTCATTGTTGGGCACCTCACCCCGGCTTTCGATCGATTGCCCTTCAGCAACTCGGAGGCTATCCCTCAATCCTCCACGCCGGCGCCTGCACAACAGGCTTCGTCGCCTGAGGAACGGGATGCGCTATTTGCCCCGTTCTGGGAAGCCTGGGATATTGTCCATGAACGCTATGTAAACCAGCCCATCGATGATGTGGTCCTCATGCGCGGCGCCATCCGTGGCATGATGGAGGCCCTGGGCGACAAACAAACCTATTACATGGACCCGGTCGATTACGAAACCCAGTCATCCTCTTTGGCTGGAGCCTACGAAGGCATCGGCGCCTACGTGGACCTTGATGGTGAACTGCTCACCATCATCAGCCCCATCGAAGGTTCACCTGCTGAAGCGGCTGGCCTGAAACCCGGCGACGCCATCATAGCCATTGACGGAGAGGATATGACCGGTCTGACACCGGAAGATGTCCGTGCACGCGTGCTCGGACCAGCCGGAACGGAAGTCAAAATCACGATCACCCGCAAGGGCGAAGCCGCTCCACTGGATTTCTTCATTACCCGCGCCCGCATCGTCATCCCCAGTGTCACCAGCAAGATGCTCGAGAATGACATTGCCTACATCGATATCAACCAGTTCGGCAGCAACACCCAGGACGAACTCGACGCCGCCCTCAACGAACTGCTCCCGCAGAACCCGCGCGGCATCATCATCGACCTGCGCAATAATCCCGGCGGCTTTTTGCAAACCGCGGTAAGCGTCTCTTCGGAATTTATCAAGGATGGCGTGGTGCTCTACGAAGTGTACGGTGACGGGCAGCGTGATGTCTTCAACGCCACTGGTAACGGCCGCGCCACCGACCTGCCGATCGTTGTGTTGGTGAACGAGGGCTCCGCATCGGCCTCTGAAATTCTGGCGGGCGCCCTGCAGGATTACGGACGCGCCACGCTTGTTGGTGTGCAGTCCTACGGCAAGGGTTCAGTCCAGCAATGGGTACCGCTCTCCAATGACCAGGGAGCCGCACGGGTCACCATCGCCAAGTGGCTCACCCCCAAGGAACGCGCCATCGACGGCATCGGCCTCACACCCGATATCAACATCAACCTGACCGCCGAAGATATTCAAGCTGACCTTGACCCGCAACTCGATGCTGCCCTCGAAACCATGCTTGCCATTCTCAACAACACCCCCCTCCCCGAGTCGCAACCCACCCCGGCTGCAACTCCCATTCCATAAGAACGTAGACTTTGAAAGGAGCCCACCATGTTCTTTGACCCTCTCTATCTGATCTTCATGATCCCCGCCTTCATTTTGATGGGCATCACCTCATGGTACGTGAGACATGCCTATAACAAATGGAGCCAGATCCGCACCAATAGCGGACTCACCGGCGCCCAGGCCGCCCAACGCCTGCTTTCCACCAGTGGTATTTATGGAATGCAGGTCCAGGGCACGTACGGCGAACTGACCGACCATTACGACCCGCGCAATAAGACCCTATTTCTCTCTCAAGGTGTTGCCAACGTCCCCTCTGTGGCGGCGGTTGCCATCGCCGCCCATGAAATGGGACACGCCATGCAGGATGCCGAAGAATACTTCCCGCTCAAGTTCCGCGCCGCGCTCGTGCCCATGGTCAACATCGGCTCGAACCTTGGCTGGATCTTGATCCTGGCCGGTATCTTCCTCGGTTTCACCCAGCTTGCCTGGGCCGGTGTAATTTTCTTCGCCGGTGGCGCTGTGTTCGCTCTCGCCACCCTGCCCGTGGAATTTGACGCTTCCGCCCGGGCCAAGGTCCTGCTCCAGCAAACCGGCATCATCCGCACGGAAGAGGAGATGCGGGGCGTCAATCAAGTGCTCAACGCCGCCGCCCTCACCTATGTCGCCGGTCTCGTCACGGCCGTGATGCAATTGCTCTACTACGTCATGCTGGTCAGCGGCATGGGCCGTCAGCGCGACTGACCTTAACCTGAATTTGCACCTCGCAACGCCCGTGGTATATCCACGGGCGTTTTGCATTGCCCCAACAAACCGCCGCGCCAGGGGCATGCGGGTTGTGTATAATCCTCCCTGCATGCGCAAAATCCTCGTTCTGGTTGTCCTCTTTCTCGCGGCGGGCTTCGTCTATTTGAGCCTCGGCGAAATCGAACACATCGTTGCCACCCTGAATCAAGGGAATTTTTGGCTCATCCTGCTGGCGGGCCTCGTGCAAGTCATCTGGTTCGTGGTCACTGGCTTTACCTATCTCACACTGTATCGCCTGCTCGGCATGGATGCCACCATCTTCAAAATGACCCTCATCTCGGCCGCGGCCAACTTCGTCAATGTCATCGCTCCCAGTGGCGGCATGGGTGGCATGGCTGTCTTCATCTCCAACGCCAACCGCAATGGGCAATCTCCTGGCAAGGCCACGGTCATCAGCATGCTGTTCGTCTTTCTCGATTACATTGCCTTTTTATGTATTCTCACACTTGGCCTGGTCGTGCTCGTCCGCCGCAACGACCTTGACGCATCTGAGATCACTGCCTCGATCATTATGTTCGCCATTGCGCTGGGGCTGGGCTTCCTGCTCTACCTTGGCTCACAATCGGCCGAGGCGCTGGGTAACCTGCTGGCCGCCTTCGCCCGGCTTGGCAACCGCATTGCCCGGCCCTTCATCCACCGTGATTATCTCCCCGAACAGCGCGCCCATGAATTTGCCCATGAAATGGCCGAAGACCTCAAAGCCCTCCCACAGCATGGTCGCAGCCTCATCACCCCGTTGGCCTGTGCACTCCTCGGCAAGACGCTCATGATGAGCATCCTTGCCATCTCTTTCCTCTCTTTCGGCGTACCCTTCACCGCGGGCGTGATCATCGGCGGCTTTTCCATCGCCTACCTCTTTCTCATCGTCTCGCCCACACCCTCCGGCATCGGCATCGTCGAAGGCATCATGCCGCTGGCCCTCACATCCCTCAACGTGCCCTGGAGTCAGGCCGTCATCATCACCCTGGCCTACCGCGGCATCACCTTCTGGCTCCCATTGGGCGTGGGCGCGGTTGCCTTCCGCACTCTCGACCGTATTTCATCCTGATGTCCATCGATTCACTTTTGGATTTCTGGCGCCGGGACTCTGACACTGCTCCCAACCTGATCGCCTGGCAGACGCTGCCCCCGCGCCCCGCACAAACGCATCCCATCCCAACCGACCTGCCTGCTCCGCTTGCCCAGGCCCTGGTCGCCGCCGGATACCATTCCCTCTACGCCCATCAACACACTGCATGGACGGCCGCCCAGCGCCGCGAAAACATCATCCTCTCCACGGGCACCGCCTCCGGGAAAACGCTCGCCTTCAACTTGCCCGTCTTCTCCGCGCTATTGCAAGACGACAACGCCCGCGCGCTCTACATCTTCCCCACCAAGGCGCTGACCCAGGACCAACTCTCCAGCCTCAGCAACTTCCTCACCACCCTGCACCGCCTGGCACCAGACCGCCAACCGCTCATCCCATCCATCTACGACGGCGACACGCCCTCCGCCAACCGCCCCAAGATCCGTGCCCGTTCGCGCATCATCCTCACCAACCCCGACATGCTCCACACCGGCATCCTGCCGCATCACACCAACTGGGCCGATTTCTTCACCCACTTGAAATACATCGTCATCGACGAAGCGCACACTTATCGTGGTGTCTTTGGCTCGCACGTGGCGAACGTCCTGCGCCGCATCAAACGCATCGCCCACTTCTACGGCTCGAAACCGCAATTCATCCTGGCTTCCGCAACCATTGGCAACCCGCGCGAGCTCGCCGAAAAACTGATCGAAGAACCCGTCACCCTCATCGACAATGACGGTTCCGCCCGCGGACCGCGCCACTTTCTGCTCTACAACCCTCCACTCGTCGACCCCGCCCTCGGCTTGCGCCGCTCCTCCCTGCTCGAAGCCACACGCCTCACGCAAGACCTGTTGAAACATGATATTCAATCCGTGGTCTTCGCGCGCTCAAGAAGAAGCGTTGAAATCATCCTGACTTACCTTCAGGACGAGGAAAAAGGCAGGACGAAAGAAGGCGGTATCTTTCCTCTTACCTCTTTCATTCGAGGCTATAGAAGCGGCTACCTCCCTCACCAACGCCGTGAGATCGAACGCGGATTGCGTGATGGTTCGGTCAAAGCTGTGGTGGCCACGAATGCCCTCGAATTGGGCATCGATATCGGCGGGTTGGGCGCAGCGATCCTCGTCGGCTACCCGGGTACCGTCGCTTCAGCGAGACAGCAAGCGGGTCGGGCCGGACGCGGGCTCGAAGCTGCGGTCAGCGTGCTGGTCACGTCGGCCAATCCCATCGACCAGTTCCTCGCGCATCATCCTGAATATTTCTTCGAGCGTTCGCCTGAACAGGCGCTGGTCAACCCCGACCATTTGCTGATCCTGCTCGAGCATTTGCGCTGCGCCATGTTCGAAGCGCCGTTCCAGACGGGCGAAGGCTTCGGCGCCATTTCTGCCCAGACGATCGAAGAGTATTTGAACTTCCTCGTCGAGAACAACGAAGCGCATCGTTCGAACGAAAAATTTTTCTGGATGTCCGACTCCTATCCCGCGGCCAACATCTCGCTGCGTTCAGCTTCGCCTCAAAGCGTGGTGTTACAAACCATGCTCGATGACAAGCCACAAACCATCGGCACCGTGGACGGCGAAAGTGCCGCCTGGCTCACGCATCCCGGCGCCATCTACCTGCACGAAGCCCAACAATATTTTGTGGAAACGCTCGACCTCACCGAACACATTGCGCGCCTGCGACCCATTGCCAGCGATTACTACACCGAACCCTTGCGGGGCACAGAGGTGCAAGTACTGTCAACCGCAAATGAAGCCCCGGAGAGGGCCACGCACAAAGCCTGGGGCGACTTGCAAGTCACCACCCAGGTGACCGCCTTCCTCAAACGCCGCTGGTACACCCACGAAACGCTCGGACAGGAACCCCTCGACCTGCCTCCCTCCGAAATGCAGACCACCGGCTACTGGCTGACCCTCTCCGAGGCAACTGTGACGCGTCTGCGCGCAGCCGGAGCCTGGTCCAACGACCCGAACGACTACGGCCCTGAGTGGGGCAAGATCCGCGAGCGCGTTCGCGCACGGGATGGCTACAAATGTCAGGTCTGCGGCGCGGCCGAGACTCTCCGGCAACATGACGTGCATCACAAGACACCCTTTCGCTCCTTTATGCGCGGTGCAACCTTGGGGGAGGTTGCGCTCCAGCGTGAGCAAGCCAACCGGCTTGAGAACCTGGTCACGCTCTGTTCCGCCTGCCACAAAAAGGTGGAGGAGAACGTGCGCATCCGCAGCGGGCTGGCGGGGCTCGCCTATGTGCTCGGGCATCTCGCACCCTTGTTCCTGATGTGTGACGGCGGCGATATCGGCACGCACATCGAACCAACCGAGAATCAGATCTTCGGCCAGCCCACGGTCGTGATCTACGATGCCATCCCGGCGGGTATTGGCTTCAGCCAGAAATTGTTCGAAATGCATGCTGAGTTGGTTGGGCGTGCCTATGAACTGGTCAGTCAGTGTCCATGCGCTGATGGTTGTCCCTCCTGTGTCGGCCCTGGCGGGGAGAATGGCGGCGGTGGCAAGGAGGAGGCG
>CAZJMZ010000158.1:5841-7005 GCA_964547115.1 uncultured Anaerolinea sp.
TTTATCTGCCTTAGCCTGTAATGCGACATTTTCGTTCGGCTACCCCACGCCGACGGTTGCACCGTCCCTCGAAGCGACTGCCACATCCATACCTGTGCTTAGCACCCAGGTGACGCTGGTCTCCGTGCCGTTCATCGAGACCAACCCCGGTTCAGAGACCTTCCCGCCATACACTATCACAGCACAAACCCCACAACTCACCGGCAGCGACGACCCGCGCGTACTGGCATTCAATCAACGCATGGGCGACCTGGTCAACACCGCGTTGGAGGAATATCGCCGGGGATTTCAGGAATTGCCGGTCACCGAGTTCTCGAACAGCAGCACACTTGAAATGACCTACAAGGCGGTTGCGGTGATGGGCGATCTATGGAGTTTCAAATTCGACTTCTCGTTCTACGCCGATGGCGCGGCGCACCCGGGTTTGAACAGCATCACCATCAATTATGATCTCGGCCGCGGGCACGAATTGCAATTGGGCGACCTGTTCCTGCCCGGCTCGGCATATCTTGAAACCATTTCAGCCTATTGCACGGCGGAGTTGCAAAAACAACCCTACGCCGATGCTTTCACGCTCGAAGGCGCCGCCCCCACTGAGCAGAACTACCGCAACTGGAACCTCACCCCCGATGGCTTGATGATCACCTTTGATACCTATCAAGTGGCACCGGGGGCGGCAGGTCCGCAAACCATAAACGTGCCCTTTGCCATATTATCTGGCCTGTTGGACCCTCAAGGTCCACTGGCAGGGCTGGTACCGTAAACTGGTGCCCCTGGCGTTTTGCCAGGGGCACCAGTGATTTGGGGATTAAAACCGGTCAAATTAACCAATTCCTTGATAAAAATCACCCGGAATGACATATAATGATTGGGACAGTTTCTGGCATAGGGTTATTTGCAAGACTTTTTGAGCGTTGCGTAGCAACCTCGAAACGGGATCAACCGTCCTGAGGTGAGCTGCGGGTCTATTATCCTTTATTCTTATTTCAAGACCACTCTGCCCTGCCACTTGTCTCCCAGGAATAGGTGAGACAACCAAGGAGACTGTATGCTACTACAAGCGACCGAGGCGGTTACGCTGTTCGCCATGGCAGTTTCGCTATGGATGGCGTTCTATTTATTTGCGCGCGGGTTTCCGAGCCGCATGTCGATGCGAGTGGTGGT
>CAZJMZ010000159.1:0-6942 GCA_964547115.1 uncultured Anaerolinea sp.
ACCCAAAAGATTGAAGAGAAATTATGGGCAAGAATACCGTCATTTTATTGTGGTCAAAGCTTTGTCCGTCTTATTCCCTTTCGGGACCACATCAACATTGAAGCAAAAGGCGTTTTGGCATGTAAAGATAGCTTACCCGGATATAAAATTACCCCAAAGGGAATGCTCCAAATCGGTCATCAGCAGGAAATACCCAAAGAAATATTAAAAATGGTTTTCAAAGAGAGCTTGGAAACAACTCAAGGCTCTTGATGGCAGGATTTTCACCGCTCGAAAAACCATATCCCACCACTAACGAACAGCAGTGTCAACGGTAGAGAGAAAATGGATGCAGAAAGCCCCGAGCCAGGCAAAAGGCAGCGGGGCTTTTTCTTTCACCTTGGGCTTACACAAAACCAAAAATCCTGTTCGCATCTCATAGTTTGTTACAATCGCCCCATGACCTCCCCCATTCACCCCGACCTTGCAAAAGCCGCACAGCGCGCACCTGCCATGAAACTCACGCGCGGCAACCTTTGGCTGTGGCGCTTCCTCACCAACCTGGGCCGCATGAAAAACGTCCCGGCGGAGGTGCTGATCGAAGACCGCTTCATCCCCTCGGTCGAAGCGCAGCGCCGCATCCGCTTGCGCACCTATCGGCCCCGGTCAGCAGAAAGCCTCCTGCCGTGCCTGGTCTGGTTCCACGGCGGCGGACTTGTCCTTGGCCGCCCTGAAATGGACGACCCTCTTGCCGTCCGCTTTGTGCAGGAGGCGGGCATCATCGTCCTCTCGGTGGATTATCGCTACGCGCCCGAGCACCCCTTCCCCGCCGGGCTCGAGGATGCCTACGCCGCCCTTCAATGGGCGCACCGCGAAGGCCGCCAACTCGGCATCGACCCGCACCGCCTGGGCGTTGGTGGCAACAGCGCCGGGGGCTGCCTCGCCGCCGCTCTGGCACAACAAGCCCACGACCACGGCCAGATCCCCCTCAAAGCACAACTGCTCGTCTACCCCATGCTCGATGATCGTTCCTCCATCGACCCCACCCTGCCCGCCGATACACTGATCTGGAGTCAATCCAGCAATCGTTTTGGCTGGCAGGCCTATCTCGGCCAACCCTGCGGCAGCCCCAACCTGCCGCCCTACGCCGTCCCCGCCCGGCGCACCGACTTGAGCGGCCTGCCCCCCGCATGGATCGGTGTGGGCACGCTCGACCTCTTCCACGCCGAAGATACCGCCTATGCCGAACGCCTCCGCGCCGCCGGAGTGGATTGCACCTTGCAGCGCGTCGAGGGCGCCTTCCACGGCTTCGATGCCTTCGTCTCCCAGGTACCGGTCGCCAATGACTTCCGCAGCGCTCAAAGCGCCTGGCTCAAACGCACGCTCTTTGCCGGCCCGCGGATTTTCACCGCCGTCGACCTGATCCCCCGCCGAACCTATCGCGTCACCCGCGCCTTTCACGATTTCGACAAAACGCTTCACAACGTCGGGGAGGCCTGGTCCTTCATCGAAAAGCATTTCCTCCCCTACGACGACGGCCTCACCCTCACCGTCGAACAAAACGGACAGCCCCGCCTGTTTCGTATGCAATGGCGCCCTGAAGAACAAGGCGAGATCATCGATAACTTCTCGAACTACGTGGCAGAAGAATAAAACCTCAAACCAAACCATGCCTCATTTCATAATTGACTGTTCCGAAAACGTGCTTCGCCAAAGGCCACCGGAAGAAATCATGCAGGCCGTCTATGACGTTGCCGAAACATCCGGCCTGTTCGCCAAAGAGGATATAAAAGTCCGGCTGCGACCCTATCAGTTCTTCAAACTGGGTAAAGGGAAAAAAGATTTCATCCACATTTTCGGAAA
The DNA here is from genome assembly GCA_964547115.1 of uncultured Anaerolinea sp. Taxonomy (GTDB): domain Bacteria; phylum Chloroflexota; class Anaerolineae; order Anaerolineales; family Villigracilaceae; genus Defluviilinea. The sequence goes on from CAZJMZ010000159.1 coordinate 1,843, forward strand.
CATCATGGAAGGCAGAACCACCGCACAAAAGGCGGAGCTTTCAAAGCGGATCATCGAAAAGCTGAACGAACTGCTCCCTGAGCTATCCATTCTTTCGATCAACATAAGCGAATTTGAAAAAGCAACGTACAGCAACAAAGCCTTGATCCATCCTTTCAACACCACAGGCGACAGGCACTTTGATATTGGAGAGCAAGGCAGCGACCACAAACCATGAACAACGCCCAAACCTTCTCGCAAAACTCAGACCAATACGCCAGGAGCCGCCCGCAATACCCGCCTGAGCTTTTTGCTTACCTCAGTTCACTCTGCCCCGGGCACACCGCAGTTTGGGATTGCGCCACCGGCAACGGGCAGGCCGCCGTTTCACTGGCCGAATATTTTGCCCGCATCGAAGCGACCGATATCAGCGCCGAACAACTGCAACACGGACTGCCCCACCCGCGTGTGCGCTACAGCCTCTCCCCGGCTGAACACACCACTTTTTCCGATGCCACCTTCGACCTGGTCACCGTCGCCACCGCCTTTCACTGGTTCGATCAACCCGCCTTCTTCCGTGAGGTGGAACGGGTGCTCAAACCCAATGGGATTCTGGCCATCTGGTCGTACAGCTTCTTCACCATAGACCCCGCCATCGACCGCCTCATCAAAACCGAATTCTTCGACCCCATCGACCGCTACTGGGCTGCAGGCAACCGTCAAATGTTCACTGGCTATCGCGATGTGACCCTGCCCTTCGATGAGCTCGCCACCCCCGAATTTTCCATGTCCATCCAATGGACGCTCATCCAGCTCCTCGGCTTTCTCGAAACCTGGTCGGCTGTCAAACGCTTCACACAGGCGCATGGCGAAGACCCCATTGCCAAACTATTACCCGGCCTCGAACCGCTGTGGGGCGCGCCTGCCGCAGCCCGAACGGTCCGCATGCCCATCTTTCTTAGAGTCGGTAAAAAATCAGCCCCATGAACCGGAGCACCTTATGGATCAACCAGCCCCCGTCCTTGAATTACGCGTCGCCCTGACCACCTCCGATTACGAGCGCATCGTCAAATTCTATTGCGCGGGCCTCGGCCTCGAACCCACCGCCATCTGGAACAACGATGGCGGACAGGCCATGATGCTCAACATGGGCAACGCCACGCTCGAACTCTTCGATGAGCGCCAGGCCGAAGTCATCGACCAGTTGGAGGCAGGGCAAAGGGTCAGCGGGCAGATCAGGCTCGCGTTACAGGTACCAGACCTGGGATTGGCATTGAAGCGTCTGCTCGCCCATGGAGCCACCCTGGTCCACGAGCCGGTTGTCACACCCTGGGGCGATACGAACGCCAGAGTCCAGGACCCGGACGGGCTGCAGGTCACCCTGTATCAGACGCCCGCTCCTGCGCAGGCATAAACACCACTTACCAACAGACTCATGCAAAAACTCATCAACTCCATAAAACGCATCTATCTTGAATACCCGTCGCAATATTGGCTGATGATCAACGGCGTCATCATCAGCACGGCAGGCGGCTCGATGATCTGGCCCTTTCTGCTCATCTATGCCGGGAACAAACTGCACTTGCCGCTCAGCACCGTAGCCACGCTCATCTCGGTCAACGCTGGCACGGGTCTCTTCTCCTCTTTCATTGCCGGTACCCTCACCGACCGCATTGGACGCAAGTCAGTGATGATCTTCAGCCTTGCGGCTGTGGGCATCGCCTACTACCTCATGGTCTTCGCACAGACCTACTGGCACTTCGTCGCGCTCATGGTCATGATCGGGTTCTCGAACCCGCTGTACCAGGTTGGCGCTGACGCCATGCTCGCCGATATGATCCCCTCCAGCCAGCGTACCGATGCCTACGCCATCAACCGCATTGCCAACAACGCCGCCTTTGCCCTCGGCCCGGCCGTGGGCGGTTTCCTCGCTACACGTTCCTACAATCTCGCATTCTATGGCGCCGCGTTGGGTTTTATCACGTACAGTTTTTTGCTGCTCATCCTGGCCCACGAGACCCTGCACCTTGCCCAAAGAGAGATCGCCCAAACATCCCACACACCAGCAGCCAACGACGGCTATCAGCGCGTCTTTCGAGACCGGCGTTTCATGGTCATTACCGCGCTCATCAGCATGGGCCTCATCGCTCCCACTCTCATGTGGATCCTCATGCCCGTCTATGCCAAGACCAATTTCGGCGTGCCCGAAGCCCTATACGGCTGGATCCCCACCACCAACGCTCTCATGTGTGTCTTCGTGCAATATTTTGTCACGCGCGTCACCCGCAAATATCCAACGCTGCCCGTCGTCGGCGCCGGGTTGCTCATCTACGCCCTGGGCACGGGCAGCGTCGCGCTTATGACCGGCTTCTGGGGCTTCTGGCTCAGCATGGTCATCCTTACCTTTGGTGAACTCACCCTCGTGCCCACTGCCAGCAAATACGTGGCTGATATCGCCCCTGCCGACCTGCGCGGCCGCTACATGTCCATCTACTGGCTGGGCTGGGGCCTCGCCCGCACGCTCTCGCCCATCATCGGCGGCTTCCTGAACGACAATCTCTTCCCGCAAGCCATATGGATCGGAGGCCTGCTCATCGGCCTCACCAGCGTCCTGGGCATCTTCCTCTTCAACCGCCTGCTCGCCACCCGCGCCGCGCCGCAGACTCAACCATAGTGGCTCCCGTCCGAACGGCCCGGCCCCCTTGAAAATTTGTTATCAAAATTGAACGCTCTACTCCCCTGCCACGGCTGTATAATTTAGCGCATTCAAGACCAATTCAGTCCAATTGAATAGGGAGACCCTGCCATGAAGAGACCCATTCTGTTCCTGCTGGCAACCGGAATTGCATTCTTATCCGTATTTGCGTTTGCCACCTCCGCCCGTGCCGGCGCCACCGCCCAGGCCGCAGACCTTGAACACGGCAAATACATTGCCACCATCGCTGGCTGCACCGATTGCCATACGCCCCTCAAACCTGAATATCAAGACCCCACCAAACTCACCCTCGATCAATTGAAAACCATCGCCTTCAACGGCATGGCCGCTGCCGACGAAACCAAACTGCTCGCCGGAGGCCGCGCCTTCGACCTGGGCCCTGCTGGCATTCTCCTCACCCGCAATCTCACCCCCGATCAAGAGACCGGCATCGCCAAATGGGGCGATGACCAGATCAAACTCGCCATCAAGACCGGCGCCGATGTGGAAGGCGGCACGCTCTTCCCGGTGATGCCCTATCATGTGTACAACACCATGGCTGATGCCGACCTCGATGCCGTGGTGGCCTATCTGCGCTCGGTCAAAGCCGTCAAGAACGAGGTTCCCAAGCGCACCGTATCCACAGCCGGGCTCCCCACCCTGCCGTACAACACCGGCATCATCGCACCCGACTCATCCGACAAAGCCGCACGCGGCGCTTATCTCGTCAACAGCGTGATGGGCTGCACCGACTGTCACACCCCCGTCGACCCCGCCACCGGCGCCCCTCAAATGGACAAGTACCTGGCCGGGCGTCAGCCCTACGAGGGACCCTGGGGCATCGTCTATGGCGGCAACATCACTCCCGACCCTGAAACCGGCATCGGCGATTGGACCGAAGAGGAGATCAAGCGCGCCATCCTCACCGGCGTCAAACGCGATGGCCGCCGCTTGATCCTCATGCCGTGGTACGCCTACTCCTCCCTGACCTCAGACGATGCCGATGCGGTGGCTTACTATCTCAAGAACGTCCTGCCGGCCGTGCGCAATTCCATCCCCGCCCCCTCGTTGAACGAAGGCTTCGATGAGATCGCGCCTGAAGTGCAGGGGCAATTACCGGCTGGGAATGTTGCGATGTCCCCGGTCATTTTGGTGGTGGCTGGCGTGGGAGTCATCCTGCTGGTCTCCATCGTCTTTGCCCTACTCAGGCGGAGGGCTGCGTAATACAATATGGAAGCCATGCGCCGCCTCCTGAAGGAAAAGTATCTCAACATCCAAGCCAAATTGGTGTTCCCGCTCGCCATCACCATCCTGTTGTTGGTGGTGGTCCTTTCGCCGCTTACTAATTCACTGATCAACAGCCGCATCGAGCAGGAGGCAGATCGAAGACTGGCAGAGATCGCGGATTCGGTGGGCGCCCTGATCGCGAATTCAGAAGTGCTGGTGCGCAATAACGCCGTACTGCTTGCCGAACAGCCCGATGTGGTGAACGCCTTCAGCGGCCTGGAAGCGGAGACCCCGGCGCTCGTCGACCGCAAAGCCACCCTGAACCTTCAGGAATTATCCCTGTACACCGCCAATTACAAGCCCGGCGATCTGCCGTACTACTACGGTGGCCCCACCGTGGCACGCCGCCTGCAGGTCAGTGAAGATGCCGTCCGCATCCGCGATGAGTTGATCGTAAAAGCCATCAGTGACCGGGTCTCGGCCTCCAGTGTGGCGGTTGTGCCGCAGGGTTCACAGATCATCGGCGTGGCCCCGGTCTTTGACCTGCAAAAACAAAAATTGCTCGGCGTGGTGGTTGCCACCTTCTACATGGATCAAGCCTATGTGGATAACATTACCGGTATCATCAACACCGATGTCGCCATCATCAAAGATAACGCCGTCATCGTCTCGTCCATTGACCCCGAAGCTGGCTACGAAGACCTCATCAACCAGGGCTGGCTCAAGACTGCCGAAACCCCCGCCCTCAACGTGAAGTATGCAGACGGCCAGGATTACCGCCTGTTGGGGCATCCGTTGCTCATCTCAGGGGTGGAACAGGGCTCGGTTCTGGTGGCGCAACCGATCGCCAATCTCTTTGCCGTCAGCCGCAATATTCAAGTCATTCTGCTCACAGTGACCAGCGTGTTCGGCCTCACCGCCCTGTGGTTCTGGATCGCAGCCTTCCTCGCCTTCACCCGCCCGCTCTCGCAACTCACCGAAGCCACCACCAATATGAGCGCCGGTGACCTCGACCAGCGTGTGCCGACCAATTACCTGCTCTTCAAGGACGAGATCACCGTGTTGAGCGAAAACTTCAACACGATGGCCAGGAACCTCAAAGACCTGCTCACCAGCCTCGAAGAACGCGTCAAACAGCGCACCCTCGAATTGCAGGAAGCGCGCGATGATGCCGTGACCGCCAACAAATCCAAATCGGA
>CAZJMZ010000160.1:0-6878 GCA_964547115.1 uncultured Anaerolinea sp.
CCATCGGGCGCAAGCGTTTCGGCCTCACGCCTGAATTTTCCAAAGCCTCCAAATCACTGGCGGCCAATCAAGGGTTATATAACGGCTTCCTGGCCGCGGGCTTGTTGTGGGGCGTGGTCATTGCCAGCGCGCCGGTCAAGATCTTCTTTCTCCTGTGTGTTGTGATCGCAGGCATCTTTGGCGCGGCCACTGCCAAGCGTTCCATCCTTTATATTCAAGCCCTGCCTGGTCTGTTTGCGCTAATTGCTGTGTTGCTTGCTCGATGATCAAACTCGCTGTTCGTGCGGGCATCCTGGGCCCTGGCCTCTTCGCCATCGTCCTTTTCACCCTGACCCTCCTCAAATACGACTTCCTCCTCAGACTCGGCTGGCATCCGCTCAACGACCCCACCTTCGATTGGCCCTCCGGCCTCGCCCTCGGTGACTTCGGCTGGGTCATGACGTTAACGTTTCTAGGCAGCGGGTTGTTGATGACGATCTTCGCCTCGGGGCTTCGTCTCAGCCTGCCACGCTCACGAGTCACTTTCTTCTCCACCCTCGCTTTGACTCTCGCCAGCCTGGCCTTGGCCGGCCTGGCCTTCACCACCGACCCCACCATCCGCACCACGCCCGGCACCTGGCATGGCCGCCTGCACGACCTGTCCTTTGTGTTGCTTGGCCTTACGCTGATGCCTGCCATGCTCCTGCTGGGCTTTGCCTTTCGACAAGACAAGCATTGGCGTTCACTCTCCGTCTACACTTGGGCCACGATGGCGTTGGCGGTTCCCTCCTTCTGGCTTAAGGGGGCTGCCTTCTATGTGTTTCTGCTGGCCGTGTTGACCTGGCTGGTGGTGATCGCCCTGCGTTTGGGTCAAAAAGAAAAATAAAAAGACACCCGCTTGATTGGGGTGTCTTTGGTAATCGGCTCTACCGGTTTAGCAGCAGGTCGGCCAACTCGCTGGTGCTTTTTAAGATCATGGCTGCACCCTCACGCCGTAATTCCGGCTCCTCCCCAAACCCACACAAGACTCCCACGGTCTGTGCCCCCGCTGACCTGCCTGCCCGCATGTCTACCGTGGTATCGCCGATCATCAGACATTCTGTTGGGTCAACATTCATTTGATACGCGGCGAGTTGGATCGGGTCGGGGTAAGGCTTGGTGTGTTCGGCCGATTGCCCGGTAATGACCACATCGAAGTATTGTGTCAGGTTGAATTGCTCCAGAAAGCGCATAGTACCTTTTTTATCGCGGGCGCTGACAACCGCCATGGGGTAATGTCCCTTCAAACGGGCCAGCATTGCATCTACACCGGGGACGAGCAGGAACTTTTTGGAGGAGCGTTTCTGGTGGCGGGAGAGCCAGTCAATAAATGCGACCATCTCATCGTCAATGCCGAGCGTGTCTGCCAACCCCAGCAGGGCGTTGCCGGGGGCTTCCACCCACATGATGAAGCGCCGGGCAGCATGCTCAGGGTCACGGAAGAGAAAACGCGGAAAGAAGCGCGTCACTTTTTGAGCATACAGGTCGTCTGTGTCGCTGAGCGTGCCGTCCACGTCGAAACACAGAGCTTTGATCCGGGGAAGGTCGATGGTCATGCCCCTGATTGTAACGTATTCAATTGTGCTATACTCTGGTTTGGAGTGTGATTTTTAACCCGGATGCGGAATTCACCAGCATGACGATACCCGAGCAAGACCGAACCAAAGCCCTGCTTGAACTGCTCTACCACGTCAGCCGTGAACTAGCCACTGCGCTGGACCTGCGGACCGTGCTTCAACGCGTATTGTATGAAGCCATTCAGAACGTGGGCGGGGAGCGGTGCAGTGTGGTGGTGCTGGATGATGCCGGGAAGGCCGTGGATGCAACCATCGTCTACGGCACGCAGGTGCACGAGCACACCACCCAGCAGATGCGCGATACGGTGGAGCGCGGTCTGGCCGGGTGGGTGATGCGCAACCGCAAGGGTGTGTATCTGCCTGATACCAGCAAGGATGACCGCTGGTTGATGCGCCCGGATGATGCCCAGGACCGCACCGGCGCCAAATCGGCGATCTGTGTGCCGTTGCTGGCGCGTGAGCGTTTGGTGGGGGTGTTGACGCTCGTTCACGGCAAACCCAATGCATTTCAAGAAGAACAACTGGACCTGATGCAAGCCATTGCCGATCAGGCCGGGGTGGCGGTTTTGAATGCGCGCCTGTACACCGAGAGCCAGCGTCAGGCGCGGGTAATGACCGCCCTGGCTGAAGGCGCCACTGCCATGAATGCTTCGTTGCGCATGGAGGATGTGTACCAGCGCATTTTGATGCAGATGATGCAAGCTTTACAAGTGGAGACCGTGGCACTGGGTATGCTGGAAGGTGACCATGTTCACTTCCATGCTGCGGCGGGTTATAACGCCGGGAACATCCTCGGCGCGAAGATCGCGGTGGGCGAAGGGCTGGTGGGACAGGTGGCGCGGGAGGGGCGCGGCGTAGTAGTGGGCGATGTCAGCCAGGATAAAGCGTTGAAAGCGGCAGACAGGTTCACAGGAGTCGAGATGCGGGCGGTGCTGGTCGCTCCGATCCGGGCGCAGAATCGCGTCATCGGTGTGTTGGAGGCGATCAATCCGGTGGCGCGTGTGTTCGACCCGGATGCCCTCCTGGTGATGACGGGCATTGGCGGCCTGGCGGGTTCGACCATCCAGAACGCGCAATTGTTCGAGCGTTTGCAGGCGGCGCACAAGCGCTACCGTGACCTGTTCGAAGATAATATCGACCCGATGGTGATCACCGATTGGGATGGCAATATCGTGGAAGCCAACCGTCAGGCGCAGTTGCTGAGCGGGTATTCAAAGGATGAGTTGCAGGGCCTGGGCATCGACCAGTTACATGAAGTGAACTGGGCTCGCACAGGCGAGGCTTTTGAAGTGTTGCGGGCCAACCGCATAGGCTCGTACGAATCGTCCCTGTTCAAGAAGGATGAGACCCGCGGCCCGATCGAAGTGCATGCGCGCCGCGTGGAGTTTGATGAAACCGATTCGATCCAGTGGATCATGCGCGATATTACCGAGCGCAAGGAGCTGGATGGCCTGCGCGATGATCTGACCTCGATGATCTATCATGACCTGCGCTCGCCGCTGGCGAACATCGTCTCTTCGCTGGATGTGATCGCCACGCTGGTGCCTGAGAATGACCGTGAGACGGTGCTCGCGATCCTCAAGATCGCCGAGAACTCCACTGACCGCATTCAACGCCTGGTCAATTCGCTGCTCGATGTGAGCAAGCTCGAATCCGGACAGCCAGTGGTGGATCAGAAGGTGGTCGATTCGATGGCGCTGGTTCGTGAGGCGGCGGAGGATGTGAAGCCGGTGGTCACCGGGCGCCGTCAGAAATTCATCGTGGACCTGCCCGCTGCGCTGCCGCACATTTGGGCAGATGGCGATATGGCGCGACGGGTATTGATCAACCTGTTGGAGAATTCGAGCAAGTTCACTCCCACCGAGGGCAACCTGGAAGTGGGCGCGCGCGCCGAGGGGATGTGGCTGCACATCTGGGTCAAGGACAACGGTCCCGGCATCCCTGCCGCCGATCAGGAGCGCATCTTCGACAAGTTCACGCGCCTGCGCGGCAAGGGCAAGGGCGGCGGGCTTGGCATTGGGCTGGCCTTTTGCCGTCTGGCGGTGCAGGGGCACGGCGGGCGTATTTGGGTGGAGAGCACCATGGGTGAAGGGGCTGCCTTCCATTTCACCTTCCCGGTGGCGACACAGGATCAACTGAAGGGCGCGGATGATTAATGTACTGTACGCGGCCTGGCTAAAGTACCTTGGAACGCCCATGCTGAAGCATGGGCGTTATAATTTGGCGGTTGGTGGTAAGATACTCGTACTAACTTCTCAGGAGCAATTTAGTTCATGGATGCCATTGCAAAGAATGTTTATATCGAAGACCGTTATCTTGGCGTGACGTTGGGTGTGATCGTCCAGCCGCGTGGGTTAATTCAGATCGATGCCCCTCCCGCGCCGGAAGATGGCCGTTCATGGCGGGCGTCCATGATGGGCATGGGCGGCGGGCATGAGCGGGTGCTGGTCAACCTTGATTCGCACCCCGACCGTACACTGGGCGTCCGTGGCATGGATTGCACCGTCATCGCGCATGAGAAGACCGCGCAGGCTTTTCACAACCGTCCCAACACCTTTAAGGCGCAAGGCGACGAGACCGGCGCGAACTGGGAGGCCATCCCCGGCCTGGGCAGTGTGCGCTGGGCGCCGCCTGAAATTTCCTTTGGACAGCAAATGACCCTGCACTGGGGTGAATCACCCGTGATTTTGCAAAGCCGTCCGGGACCAACCACCGGGGCGATCTGGGTCGTCCTGCCGGAGGAAAAGGTCGTCTTTGTGGGGGATGCCGTCCTGAAGGGTCAACCACCCTTCCTGGCGCACGCCGACCTGCCCGCCTGGATCGAGGCCCTCGAGCTGCTTCAAGGCCCCGAGTACAAAGGCTTCACGGTCGTTAGCGGGCGCGATGGCGTGGTGACGCCCCAGGCGGTGCGTGGTTATGCCGAAGAGATCCAGTACATTTACGAGAAGGTCGATGCCCTCGGCAAGAAGCGCGCCTCGGTGGCCGCCACCGAAAAGCTGGCGGAGCAGTTGCTCAAGGACTTCAAGGCCCCCACCGCCCGGCAAAAACAATTTGCCCACCGGCTGGGTCATGGCCTGCAGAACTATTACATCCGCCATTACCAGCCCTCAGCCAAGAACGCGGTGGAGGAGTAATGGCCCACCAACCCCTATTGGAAGTGACCCGCGGGCGCATCGTCGAATCTGTGCATTACGGTTCGATCGCCGTGGTTGACTCCAACGGAGAATTGATCGCATCTCATGGCGACCCGCAAACGGTCGCTTTTTTGCGCTCGAGTGCCAAACCCTTTCAGGTGCTGCCGTTCGTGGAACGAGGCGGCGTGGAGCACTTCCACTTCAGTCAGCGCGAACTGGCTCTGGCCTGCGCCTCGCACGAGGGCAGCGCCTTGCATGTGCAGACCGTCAGCGCACTCCAGCAGCGCATCGGCTTGAGCGAAAGCGACCTGCAATGCGGAGCGCACCTGCCCGGCGATGTGGCGGAATTCAAAGCCATGATCGTGCATGATTCACACCCCACCGCCAACTACAACAACTGCTCCGGTAAACATACCGCCATGCTGGCCCATGCCAAAATGCGCGGATTGCCGCTCGACACCTACCTTGACCCTGGCCATCCTGTTCAACAGGACATCCTCGCCTCTTTCGCCGAGATGTGCCAGATTCCCGTTCCCCAGGTCGAACTCGGCACTGACGGCTGTTCCGCGCCGAACTTCGCCGTGCCACTGTACAACGCGGCACTGGGCTTTGCCCGTCTGTGCGACCCGCAGGCCCTGAGCGAATCCCGGGCCGCCGCCTGCCGCAAGATCACCGCCGCCATGAGCGCCTTCCCTGAAATGGTCAGTGGTTTCGGCGAATTCGACGAGCAATTAATGAAGGTCTGCCGTGGGCGGGTGGTCACCAAACGTGGGGCGGAGGGCTTTCAGATCGTGGGCGTGCTGCCCGGTGCCATGCGTATGGGTGCGCCCGGTCTGGGGATCGCCATCAAGGTCGCTGACGGTGATGCTGCGCGCATGGCTGATGACCTGACCTTTCACAACCGCGTCCGTCCGGCGGTGACACTGGAGATCCTGCGTCAGTTGGGAATCCTCTCCACGGAGGAGGCGCAGGCACTGGCTGGCTTCGGACCCGTGAAAGAGATCCGCAACCACCGCGACCTGCTGACCGGCCGATCCCGCCCCGTTTTTTCGTTGGGGATGTAACCAGGCCATCCTTAATGGGCATTGCAAGATGATTCCTGCTGTACCCAAGCAGGACAAAACGAAGTAAAATTCCCTCACTGCCTTTATGCCAAAACTTGACCTGGTGCTGATCGCGCTTGAAAATACGACAACCTCGAAGTTGATGGAACGTGCGTTGCGCGTGAAGTACGATACAGCCATCGCGACCGATTTCAAATCCTTGAATCGCCTCCTGCAGGAGGTGACCCCGGCGCTGCTGTTGGTGGGGGAACATTTCGATGGCCGCGAGGGAACGCAAATCGCCGAAGAAGTGCTCGAGCGCTTTCCGACCATCCCATTTCTCATCTATACTGATAAGCTCAAGCCCGAACTGATCAAAAGCATCTTGCGTCTGGGCATCACCGGCTACCTGACTCCGCCGCTCAAAACCGACGATATTGTGGATACAGTGGAGAACAGCCTGCGCCACGCCCACCGTATCGGTGACTGGCTGCGGCGTGAGGTCCGCCGCACCACTTCCTCCATCAAAAAGCGTGCCCAGATCTCGGAGGCGGAACGCACCCGGCTTCAGACGGTCTTCAACAGCATCCATGACAGCGTGATGATCATCGACGAGGACGGCGCTGTCATTCTGGTGAACCCCGCCCTGTGCCGCACCTTTGGCCTGGTGGCCGAAGAAACCGTGGGCCGCCCGGCGACTGAGGTGCTGACCCACCCCGACCTGCTCGAACTGCTCAAACAACCCGCCCTGCAAAACGGATTGCGCTTCCATGAAGTCAGTTTCCCCGACGGGCGCTTTGGCAACGCACAATTATCGCCCATCCCTGAGGTGGGTTTTGCGCTGACGATGCATGACATCACCGACCTCAAAGAGATGGACCGCATCCGTAATGAGATCGTGCATACTGTTTCGCATGATCTGCGCTCACCGTTGACTTCGGTGGTTGGCTACGCCGAATTGATCGACCGTTCGGGCACCTTGAACGACCCTCAGCGGGAATTCTTAAACCGCATCCGCGAGAGCATCCAGCATATTACCTCCCTGATCAACGACCTGCTCGAACTGGGCAGCGTGGAAGCCGGCCTCGATACCCGCCGCGAATTCG
>CAZJMZ010000161.1:0-6799 GCA_964547115.1 uncultured Anaerolinea sp.
GGGCACGATGCCCGCAAGGTTATCATGGCTGAAAAACGGTGTCAAGACTGGCAGGCGATGAGCGGAAAATATTAGCCGATGCGGTTATGGCGTTGCCAGATTGGTGCAAATCACCTTGTTTTGATCGGCCAGCAGCACAGTTTTTTGGTCGGGGCTGAGGTCTTCAAAAGGCAGGCCGCAGGCGGTGGAGATGATATTTTCCAGTGTGACCGGTTTTTTGAGCAGTTGGGCAAAATCCCAGAATTGCAGAACCTTGAGCGATGCGGTCATCAGGGTTTGCCCGTCAGGAGAGAAGCTCAAGCTGGTGACGCTGCCGGTTTGAGGGAGGCGGAAATTTTCCTCAAGCGTGGCTGTATTAATGAAGAATACACTATCCAGCGCGCCGATCGCCAGGTAACGGTTATCCGGCGAGAAGGCCAGGGACGCAACGTTCTCACGCGTGATGGAAGCGGTCAATTTGTAGGTGTCATTTTCGCGTTTCCACATCTGGATCTGGCCGCTGGCTGTACCCGAAGCGAGCAGAGAACCATCGGGGCTGAAGGTCAGGGAGTCGATCGTGGCAGAAGAATCGGGTTGGGGTAATTCAGTCAGTTGAGTCCCGTCGATGCGGAAGAGCCGGAGTTGTTCGTTGAGTCCCACGGCCAGCAGGTCGTTGACGGCGGCCAGGGCGGTGATGCGGTTCCCGGCAAAGTTTTGGATCTCGGTGCCCTGCCGGCTGCTGAGCGACCAGCGCTGCAGGCTGCCATTGGCCCCGCCGGTGATCAGGGCGTTTTCGTCAGGGGTGAAGATAAAGGTTTGCACGGCCTCAGTTGGGCGAATGGTGGAGCCGCCCGTTTGCCCGGGTTTGTAGATAAGGAGCTGGTTACCGTTGTTGAGGAGTGCCAGCCATTTTTCGGTGGGGCTGAAGAGAAGCCTGCCGATATTGGTCTGGGATTCACCGTATGGATTGCCGGGTGGGGTCTTTGTCTGCGAAGATAAGGCCAGACGGTTCAGCAACCAGATATTTCGGTCGGCAGAGGCGGCGATCCAGGTCCCCTTGGGGCTGTAGGCGGCGGAGGCGGTGACGCCGTCAAATTGGAGCGAGCTGAGGGGGGTGGGGATCGCGGTCAGATCCCAGTTGCGGACGTACCCGTTCAGGTCGCCGGCAACGAGATTGGTGCCGTTGCGACTGAAGGCGAGGGTGGAGCCTTTACCTTTGAGCGGCATTTGGTAGAGTTGCGTGCCGGTGATGGCGCTCCAGATGCGGACGGTGCGATCATCGCCGGTGGTGGCAATCCACAGGTCGTTGTCGCTCACTTCCACGTTTTGGACGAAGTCATCCTGCGACATGACAAGCAGCAGGCGGCCAGATTCGGTCTTCCACATGCGAATCTTGCGGTCATTCGAGACCGTGACGAACCAATCGCCGCTTTTGTTGAACGCGATGTCTTTCACCTGATCATCATGCTGGAGGATGGAACGTTTTTCGAGGGTCTTGGGGTCGAGGATGACTGCGGTTCCATCCGCGCCGCCAGTAACCAGGTAGCGTCCGTTGGGTGAGTAGGCCAGGGTGAGAATGGCTCCGCGATGAATGGGTTTGGTCAGGGGCGCGCCGGGTGATGCAAGAGTCCAGATATCCACAAAGCCGTTTTGCGAGCCGGTGGCGATCTGGGCGTTGTTGGGGCTGAAGCGGGCGAGGCGGATGCTGATACCGCTGAAGTCGAAGGGCGAGATGGCGGACTTGCCCAGGTCGATGAGCGTGACTTTGGCATCTTCAGTGGTGACGGCGGCGTAGCGGCCATTGGGCTGCATGGTGATATCGGTGATGGCTTTGCCGGAGAACGAGATGGTGTTTTGGAGAGAGCCGTCGCTGTTGATGATCTGCAGGTTGCCGAGTTTGTCCCCGGCCAGCACGCGGTCGCCGGTGGGGGTGAAGATGGCCGATGTGACGGGACCGGGGCTGTCGAAGCAGAAGAGTTGCCGGTTATCGGTCACCTGCCAGCCGCAGACCGACCCGTTATCGGCGGCGGTCAGGAAGATATCGCCGCGGGGGTTGAAACTCACCATGGTGATCTGCCCGGGGAAGGATTTTTGTCCAATCGGTGGAGGCAGCAGGCTGATGTTCTCGCGCAATAACTCCTCGGCTTCTTTGGACGGTTGGGTGAGTTGCGAGTCGATGGCGAGCAGAGTGCTGGTGTACAGTTCGCCAGTGCGGAACTGGTAGATCTGGGCGCGGGCTGCGCTGCGCTGGGCGGCGGCGACATTGCGGCTTTTTTCAGCGGCATCCCGGGCTTTTTCGGCGATCTGTTTTTGACGGTTCGCGTCTCGGGCGTTGTCCTCGGCTCGCTTGGCGTTTTTATCCGCCTTAATTCTATTAGCGTCTGCCTGGGCCGCGTTCTCTTCGGCAAGCCTCTTCGCCGCGGCGGCCTGATTGGCAAAATCAACTGCGTTGTTTCGTTGGGTAATGGATGTATAGGTTAGAAAAGCGAATACCAGGAAGAGCACACCCGCCAGCAGGTTGAAGTTCAACCGACGCCGTTCGGCATCGGTGCTGAATTTGACAAACTCCTCTTGCAGGGGCGATGGCTGGGGGTTTTTTCTTTTTTGTTTGGCTTCTGCGAGCATGCTGCGCGCCTGCCTGAGGTTGCCTCCACGCAGCAATAGGCTGGGATCTTTTTTCGTTTCCCAAAGCAAGGAGTCGTTTTGCAGGCGGGTATGCTGGTCCACCCAGTCGAAGTCGACCTCGATGGCGGTCTTGATCTTTTTGATGGCTTCGTCGAAATTGTCTTCCCCTTCGCGGGCTGCGATCCATTGCAATTGACGGATGAGGTTGTCGGTGCTTTCAGGCTTCACATGCCGGAGCATGACCGGAATGATGCGCTTTGTGTTTTTTGCGGCGTGATTCAATTCGTCGGCGCAGTAACCCGATTTGATGGAGTCGGGGCTGATCAAAAAGAGGAAGGCATCGGCTTTTGCGATGCCATCTTTGATCTGGTCCATCCAGTTGGAAGCAGGCGGGATATCTTCCCAGTCCACCCAGATATCGTGACCGACAGTTTTCAAGGCATCGATAACTTTTCGGGCGATGTCTTTGTCTTTTCTGGAATACGAGATGAACAGCTTGGCCATGGGGGTCACCTTGTGTGATTCGACCTTGAATTAATTTCCCATACAGGTCTATTCTACTTGATAAACCCCGGGGCACTACATTGGATATGTAATATACGCCCGGATTTTGTTACAGGTTTTGGGCGATCAGTTCGTTGGCCAGAGACAACTCCTCTTCATTAATAGTGTGACCCATTTGGGGGTAGATGCGCTCAGTCACCTGTGCGCCCATGGCTGCCAGCAGGGCCGAAGTCTGCTTGACGCGCTCGAGGGGGATGTGCGGATCCATGTCTGAGCAGCCCAGCAGGGCAGGCATACCGTCCAGCTGCCCCAGCGGTTCGCGGGTCAGGTTCAAGGGCCCGATATAGCCGCCGCTGAAGACCAGCAAGCCGCCGTAGCGTTTGGGGTTACGGATGACAAATTCGCTGGCAAGGCACGCGCCTTGTGAGAATCCGCCTAGAAAGATCTTCTCAGTGGGGATGCCCAGACTTTGCACGTGCGTCACGAGACGCTCCACCAGTGCGAGGGCCGCTGATAGATGCGGCTCGTTCTGCTCCACGGGGAAGATGAAGCGATTGGGGTACCAGGTGGAACCCTCGGCCTGGGGGGCCAGATAAGCAAGCCCAGGCTGAGTCAGATGCATGGAGAGGGAAAGGATATCATCGGCGGTGGCGCCGCGTCCGTGCAGGAGGATCATTGCGCCTGTGGCGGTATCCAGAGTCTTACCCGTGCCGTAGACCGGTGCATTGGCGTGTGGCATGGTCATTGGTTTGCTGCCTTTTCGATAGGCTTGAGGGTGATGGGCAGCAGTCCCTGCTCAATGGCGGCACGATTGGGTTCATGCCATGCGGGCAGGCGCAGGGACTCGCCGAGCGCATCCGCGGGTTCATCGGTGGCAAAGCCTGGGGTGTCGGTGGCGATCTCAAATAGCACGCCGCCGGGTTCGCGGAAGTAGATCGAGTGGAAGTAACTGCGGTCCATGACTTCGGTCACGCGGAACCCGGCCTCGCGGATCGAGTCTTGATATTCGGCTTGTTCCGCGTCATTGGACACGCGGAAGGCGATATGATGGATTGACCCGCTGCCGAAGCCCGCTTCGGCTTTGCCGGGCCGGTGCACCAGGTCCACCATGTGGCCGGGCGCCGCCGCATTGCCAATGAAGCGATACCGGTTGCCTTCATTCCCCGCAGCGGTATAGCCCATGTGTTGCGTGAGCAGGTTTGCGGTGGGCTCCACTTGATCGAGCCAGAGCGTGACGCTATGAAACCCGCGCAGGGCGTATGCCTGCGGGATTGGCCCTGCCGCCCAATGCCGGATGGAATCGGGCGACCCGGACTCAACCAATTCGACCAGCATCCCGTCCGGGTCTTCGAACTGCAAGACGGACTGACCGAAACGCTTCTCGACGTCCTTGAGCTTGATCCCGTTGCGAGCGAGATGACTCTGCCAAAAAGCCGCGAGCGATCCCGCGGGGATGTTGTAAGCTACAGCATTGGTCTCGGCATTGCCGCGCACGCCGCGCCGGGTGTTGGGCCAGGCAAAGAAGGTCAGCACGCTGCCGGGGGTGCCGGTCTCATCGGCGAAGTAGAAGTGGTAGGTATCGGGCACGTCGAAATTAACGGTGCGTTTGACCAGCCTCTGCCCGAGGATGTTGCGATAAAAATCGATGTTCCGCTGCGGCTCGCGTGCCACTGCGGTGACATGGTGAAGTCCTTGAATGGGTTGCATGGGTCGCTCCTTTGCTTTCCCAGAATGGGAGGCAGACCATATTCTTACATTGGAATCAGGTTAGCGTTACACGGTGGAATGTGCGTGGGTCGTTTCGCTGATCTTGCAGAATAACGAATCAGGCAGGCAGTTCACGCACTCGAGCTGGAGCGTGGCGTGGGCGATGTTGTAGCGGTGGTGGACGACCTCGTTGATCTGGCGCTGGATATCGGCTCCGGCGCTGATGGGCAGGTCATCGGTGAGGATGTGCGCCGACATGGTGCGCAGGTTTTGAGTGATGCTCCACACATGCAGGTCATGCACACCCAGCACACCTTTCACTTGCAGCACGTCCTGCACGAGTTTCCCTGCATCCACATCGCGCGGGGTGGCTTCCAGGAGAATATCCACCGAGTCTTTGAGGATGCCCCAGGCATTGTACAGGATCAGGCAGCCGATCAGTACGCTGACGAGTGGGTCGAGCCAGTTGGCCCTCGTGAAGTAGATGATGATGCCTGCGATCACCGCGCCGATTGTGGAGAAAACATCGCCCATCAAGTGGACGAAGGCCGAGCGCAGGTTGAGGTCATGGTCGCTGCCTTTGTGGACGAGCAGCGCAGTGACAAGGTTGATGACGACTGCGACCACGCCGACGGTGATCAAAATGCCAGACTTGACTTCGGGCGGAGAGAGGAAGCGCTGCCAGGCCTCATAAAAAATGCCCAGCGAGATCAGGGCGAGAGTGGTTGAGTTGAGCAGGGCGGTCAGGATTCCCGCACGGTGATAGCCATAGGTTTTGCGTCCATTGGCGGGTTGGGCTGCGACGCGGATGGCGTACCAGCTCAAGGCAAGGGCGATCACGTCGGTGAGGTTGTGTGCTGCATCGGTGAGGAGCGCCAGCGAATTGGAGAGCAGGCCTGAGATGGCTTCAAGGATGACGAATGCCAGAGTCAGCCCCAATGAAAGAGCGAGGCGGCTTGTCGTCTGTTTGGTGATGTCACTGAGGTGGGGGTGTTCGTGCGTGTGAGTCATTTCGTCTCGCAGCTCTCATCGTCGCAGCAGGTTTCGAGGCCTGCTGCTTTTTCGAAGGCTTCCTTCCCTTCGGTGATGGAGAAGTAGATCAACCCGAGCGCGCCAAGGCTATCGACAAAACCGAAGCCGGTGAATTGGTAGACGAGACTCGAAACCAGCAGAACGACCGACATGTAGATGCAGACCATGGTGCAGTTGGCATCGGCAAGGATGGGCGCTGAGTTGAGGGTGCGGCCGACCTTGCGTTTGGCGCTGACCAGGGCCCACATGATGGCGATGGAGATGAGCGAGATGATGAGGCCGGGCAGGGTGGTGGTGGGTTGGTGGGCGGTGACCAGGTTGTAAAGGGCGGTGAGACCAAGCCCGATGGCAAGCAGATAGAACGAGGCGCCGGTGATGCGGAGCGCCGTCTGTTCGAATTGCGTGCGTGGGGTATCGGGGTTTTGGCGGATACGCAGGACCATGGCCAGGATGCCCAGCCCCGACATGACTTCGATGAACGAGTCGATGCCGAAGCCGAGCAGGGTGAGGGTCTCTTCTTCGAAGCCGAAGAAAACGGAGACGAGCCCTTCAGCGAAGTTGTAAACGATGGTGAAGAGCGCCAGCCAGAGGGCGAGACTCCAGTATTTGTGGATGGAGGTTTGAGAGAGGGCGGTCATGGCGCTCCTTTTGACGCAAGTTTAAAGTTACTGTACTCACGTCACTTGTTTATCATCTGCGTCTGATCGTGTCAATTTTACGCCCATCCCAGTAATCGTGCGATGGAAGCGGTGGCGAAGGTGACGAGGAAGGCCGTGCCGAGCGTGATGACCACGCTAAGGGTTGCCCATTTGTAACTCTTGGTCTCTTTGTAGATGGTGATGATGGTGGTGGCGCAGGGGTTATGCAACAAGGCGAAGAGCATCAAGTTGACGGCGGTGAGCATGGTCCAGCCGTTGCCGTGTACAAGCAGATCGAAGATGGCGGCGTTGGA
>CAZJMZ010000162.1:0-3287 GCA_964547115.1 uncultured Anaerolinea sp.
CTGCTGGCTCAACTCAAAAGCGGGGCGGCCGTCCCTGGGTTGGGTTTGCCGCGCGCTGCCCGCCTGCCGGTGCTGGCCGCTCTGCAGGCTGACCTGCAACAGCCCATCCTGTTCATCACCGACCGTTCAGACCATGCATTGGCCCTATACGACGAGTTGGGCTTTTGGGTCAACGCCGCA
Organism: uncultured Anaerolinea sp.; assembly: GCA_964547115.1. GTDB lineage: Bacteria > Chloroflexota > Anaerolineae > Anaerolineales > Villigracilaceae > Defluviilinea. The sequence goes on from CAZJMZ010000162.1 coordinate 181, forward strand.
CGGTATCACTTTGCAGAACCCAACCCGCTATTCTATGAACAAGCCGCCTGGGGTGTGACCACCCGCCGTGACCGCCTGCAAGCACTGACAGCACTATCTTCCTATCACCTGCCATTCGTCCAAAAGCCCGAGACGCCGCCGGTCTTCGTCGCCTCGGTGCGCTCGTTGATGACCCGCACCATCCCCCGGCGCGACTTCCTCAAGGCCTGCAAGAAACTGGCCATCAACCAAACCGTGCAGCCCGATGCCTTGCTGCGTAGCTGGGCCGAGAGTGGGTACCAGCGGGTCAATACTGTGCTTGAACCGGGACAATTCTCCAGCCGCGGCGGCATTCTCGATATCTGGCCCACCGCCGAGACGCAACCCGTGCGTCTCGATTTCTTTGGCGACGAGATCGAGACCATCCGCAAGTTTGACCCGGCCTCACAGCGCACCACGGCCAAGCTCGAGTCGCTCATCATCACGCCGGCCCGCGAATTTCTGGCGGTGCGCGAAGGTGAAATAGAGCTTTCTGAATTCCACATCCCCCTCCTTCATCAGCAACCCGCCAGCCTGCTGGACTATTTGCCGCAGAAAGCGGTGGTAGTCATTGATGATATTTCGATCATCGAGAGCATGGCAGAGGAGATCGAAGCGCAGGCGGTGAAGTTCCGGCAGGAAAGCATTGCCGAGGAAACATTAGCCAACGATTTCCCTCTGCCGTATATTCCATGGTCTGAACTGCATGATGCTGTTCACGAACATGCAACCGTGGAGTTGGGATATTCCACGCGAGTGGAGCCAGACGAACAAAAGCCGTCTCTTGCGGAAAACTTTGGGCACGACGAACGGTTCGGAGGGAGGCTGAAGCAATTTGTCGAGTATTTAGGCGCAAGGGTGGAAAGAGGCGGGCGCGTCATCCTGGTTTCGCGCCAGTCGCCACGCCTGCATGAGTTGTGGTTGGAGCATCAAGACCACACGTCTGGCGACGCACCATCGTCAGCGGTCGAATTCATCGAAGCCTCGTTGTCCGAAGGCTTCACCGTGAACGACCTGCATCTCATCACCGATTCAGAGATCTTCGGCTGGGAGCGGCCGCAACCGCGCACGCGCCAACGCCCGGTGGCAGAAACGCCCGAGTCGGTGTACGCCGACCTGAACGCGGGTGATTATGTGGTGCATATCGACCACGGCGTGGGCCGCTTTGGCGGACTCGTGCAACGCGAGTTGGATAACCATGTACGCGAGTTTCTCTCGGTGGAATACGAAGGCGGCGGTCAATTGTTCGTGCCTGTGCATCAGGCCGACCGGCTGACGCGCTATGTGGGCGCCGAGGGCGCCATCCCTGCGCTCGACCGGCTGGGTGGACAGGAATGGCAGGAAAAGAAGGGACGCGTTAAAGAAGCCGTGCTGGAAGTGGCGCAAGAAATGCTCGACCTGTACGCGCGCCGCAACGTGGCCAAGGGCTATGCCTTCAAAGCCGATACAGCCTGGCAAAAAGAATTGGAAGACTCGTTCCCGTATGTGGAAACCGAAGACCAGTTGCGGGCGCTGAGTGATATCAAACACGACATGCAATCGGACCGCCCCATGGATCGTTTGCTGTGCGGCGATGTGGGCTATGGCAAGACCGAAGTGGCGTTGCGCGCTGCATTCAAGGCAGTGATGGATGGCAAGCAGGTGGCGATCCTGGTGCCGACCACCGTGCTGGCACAGCAACATTACGAGACCTTCACGCAACGACTGGCCGCCTTCCCCGTGCAGGTGGAGATGCTCTCGCGGTTTCGCACGCCGCGCGAGCAGACCGAGATCCTCTTTAAACTGGCCACCGGTGAGATCGATATCGTGGTGGGTACACATCGCTTGATATCTGCGGATGTGCAGTTCAAGGATCTGGGGCTGGTCATCATCGACGAGGAGCAACGCTTTGGTGTGACACACAAAGAGCACCTCAAGAAGTTGCGTACAGAAGTGGACGTGCTGACACTCACAGCCACGCCAATTCCCCGCACGCTGTATATGGCGCTGACAGGTGTGCGCGATATTTCCAACCTCAACACGCCGCCGGAGGAGCGCCTGCCCATCGTCACGCATGTGGGGCCGTATGCGCCCAAGCTGGTGCGGCAGGCCATTCTGCGCGAACTCGAGCGCGGTGGTCAGATCTTCTTTGTGCATAACCGCGTACAGACCATCGAAGCGATGAAGATGCATCTCAACCAGCTGGTTCCTGAAGCCCGCGTGGATATTGGCCACGGACAGATGCCGGAGGGCCAACTTGCAGCGGTGATGCATCGCTTCAATCTGGGCGAGACAGACATCCTGCTTTCGACCACCATCATTGAATCGGGGCTGGACATCCCCAACGCCAATACCCTCATCGTAGACCGAGCCGACACCTTTGGTCTGGCCCAACTCTATCAACTGCGCGGTCGCGTCGGACGTGGGGCTGCCCGGGCATACTCCTACTTTTTCCGCCACAAGAAGCTGAGTCCCACGCAGGAGGGTCAGCAACGGTTGGAGGTCATTGCCGAGAATACGCAATTGGGCGCGGGCTACTCCATCGCCATGCGCGACCTGGAAATTCGTGGCGCCGGCGAATTGCTCGGCAACCGCCAAAGCGGTCATATCCAGGCCGTGGGCTTTCATCTGTATACGCGCCTGTTGGCAGATGCAGTGCGACAGATTCGCAGGATCGAAGCAACCCGAGGCGATGAGAAAAAGGACGAAAGGCAAAAGATCGAAATCTCTCTCTCAAGTTTGACCCAACCCATTTCGATGCCGGTGAACGTGGACCTGCCACTGGCAGTGGGTATTCCGGCGAACTACATCCCTGACCAGGATCTACGCCTGCGCCTATACCGCCGCATCGCCGACCTGCGGGATGAAACCGAGATCGAGGCACTGGCCGCAGAGTTCAAGGACCGCTTCGGTCCCCTGCCCGAAATGACAGAGAACCTGTTCTACCAGATGCGCGTCAAACTGCGGGCCGAAAAGGCCGGGTTGGCCGGAGTCAACTGGGAGAGCGGCCAGATCGTGCTGCGGTACCCGGTTTCAGCGGAGGAAAAGGCCGGTCAAAGGCTGGCAGACCTGGGCGCCGGGGTGCGAGGCGGGAAGTCCGCCTATTGGTG
>CAZJMZ010000162.1:3387-6776 GCA_964547115.1 uncultured Anaerolinea sp.
AAAAATGCTAAAAACCTTTTCGAGAGTGTTCTCGGTCGCGTTGATCCTGGCAATGATCTTTAATGCGATCCCCGCTCGCCCGGCACAGGCCGCATTGCCCGCCGCCTACACACTGCAGGTCCTGCATTATTACGGGGAAAGTGGCTTGTTGGGTGTGAACACTGCCCCTATCATGGGAGCGCTGATCGATAAGTTCGACGACCAATACGCCAACACGCTGGTTCTTGGCGAAGGCGATAGCTACATCCCTGGCCCGTGGCTGGTAGGTGGCGCAGACCCGTCATTAAGTGCCGTACCCGGAATTGGCTCAACAGCCCTGGGACGTCCTGATATTGCTATCATGAACGCTTTCGGCACGCACGCCTCTGCGCTGGGCAATCATGAATTTGACCTTGGATCCCCTGTACTCCAAGGCGCCATTCAAGGGTCAGGCGCATGGGTTGGGGCCCAATTTCCGCTCATTACTGCCAACCTCAATTTTGCAGCTGACAGCTCATTACGCGGCATCGCAGACAAGACCTTGAACAACAACTTCAATGCCAACAACTTTGCCGGAGCAGAAGCTTCAACCATCAAAGGCAAGATCGCACCCTATGCCGTTGTGACAAAAGGCGGCGAAATGATCGGGTTGGTGGGCGCCACCACTTTCGAGTTGTTGACCAAGACCTCCCCGAACGGCACAGTGCCCAAGGATGACGGCAATCCCGCAACCGATGATTTGCAGGAAGTGGCGATCTATCTCCAGGCAGCAGTTGATGCCTTGAAAGCCATGGGGGTCAACAAAATCGTGATGGTCGATCAGTTGGATACCATTGATCGCAACAAAGCACTGGCTCCGCTGGTTTCTGGTATTGATATTATGGTGGCCGGTGGTGGGCACGAACGCATGGGTGATGCCACCGACGTAGCCGTCGGCTTCAACGGTCACACCGCCGACTTCATCCCGGATTCCTATCCGATAGTCATTGGCGACAAGGACGGCAAGCCAACCTTGATCGTTACTACCGACACTGAGTACACCTATCTTGGGCGTCTTGTAGCAGACTTTGACGCCAATGGCGATTTGATCGTGGAGAATCTGGATTCTGTCATTAATGGCGCTTATGCTTCGACCGAGTCCAATTTGCAAGCAGCCTACGGCACAGCCGACAGCGCCAGCCAGATCATTGCTTCCAGTGTCATTGGGTCCAAAGTGAAAGCGATCGTGGATGCCATTGGGGCTGTGATTGCTGCCAAGGATGGCACCCTTTGGGGATACACCAACGTGTATATCGAAGGCGACCGCGCCTTTGGCCGCACACAGGAAGTCAACCTGGGTGATATCAGCGCAGATGCCAATAGTTACGTGGCTCTGCAGGCACTTGGGGCTGGCAACATGACATCGCTGAAGAACGGCGGCGGTCTACGCGCCTCCATCGGTTCGATCGATGAAGACGGCGCCAAGATCGCGCCGATCGCCAACCCGCTGGCAAACAAACCGGCAGGCGCGATCTCCACACTGGATATCGAAAACGCTCTGCGCTTCGATAACAAGCTGATGGTCTTCGAAACCACGCCACAAGGCCTGAAAAACATTCTGGAGTTTGCGGCTGGTTTATCATCCGGCCCAGCTCACCAAAACGGTGGCTACATGCAGATCGGTGGCATGCGCGTCTCGTATGACTTCAGCAGTGGCGCACCCAACCGGGTAAAGAGCATCTCCTTAACCGACCTGAACGGCAACATCACTACAGCCATCTACCGCAATGGTGTGTTCTACCCCGGCGCTCCGGCTGTCATCCGCATGGTTTGTCTGAACTTCACTGCCAATGGCGGTGACGGCTACCCGATCAAAGCCAATGCCGATAACTTCCGCTACCTGCTTGCCAACGGTACAGTTAGTACACCTGTTGATGAAGCGCTCGATTTCACTGCCGCCACCACGTTTGTGAGCGTCGGTCAAACCACAGCTACCGTACTTGGTGAACAGAAAGCTTTCCAGAACTATCTGACCGCTTTCCACGCCACCCCGGCGACGGCCTTCAACAAGGCAGATACTCCGGTTGCACAGGATGAACGCATCCAGATCCTGCCCACCCGCCCCGTCGACACGGTCATCCCGGCCCCAACCGTCAACGCTGGCGGGCCCTACTCGGTCATTGAAGGGACTTCCGTTACGCTGGCTGCAACCGGGTCAGACATTAATGGCAACAGCCTGACCTATGCCTGGGATTTGGACAACGACGGATCCTTCGAAACCCCTGGCCAGAGCGTCAGTTTCTCGGCTGCCGCCCTGAGTGCGCCTGGCGCTCACATTGTCAAAGTGCAAGGGACAGACCCAGGCGGCCTGACATCGGTCAGCGAAGCCACCGTTAATGTCATCTACAACTTTGCCGGTTTCTTCAGACCCATCAAGAACCTGCCAATTGTCAACAAGGTTGACGCCGGTGAGACCGTACCTGTCAAATTCTCTCTGACCGGAAATCAAGGGTTGAACATTTTTGCAGCTGGGTATCCGCAGATTCAGTTGGTTTCCTGCACCACCTCAGCTCCGCTGGGGAGCCCCGTGGCCACGGTTGCAAAAGCCAGTCTGTCCTACAACTCGAGGACTGACCAATACACCTATTTGTGGAAAACAAGCAAGAGCTGGGAACACAAATGCGGTATATTGCAGATCAAATTGGATGACGGCACAATACATACTGCCTTATTCAAGTTCACCGACTAAAGATTAAAATGTCCAAAAAACAACAGGCTGGCAGATTGCCAGCCTGTTGTGCATTGAATGGTCGGCGCAATCGGTCACAACTTCACCGCCCGCGTGGCGATGTAATTGGGATGATGCTTTGAAACCGGAGAATCAAGCATCACATCCTCATACAGATCGGTAATGACAAACCCGGCTGCACATTGCCCGCCGAGCAGGTCGGTAAGTGAGTGGCCGAATTCGACTGGCAAGCCTTTAGCGAGATATTCGTCCAGTTCCTCTTTGGGCAGGCTGGTAAGGTCTGAATAGGGAATCGAATGTGCCACTTCAAGCACGCCCTCATCCAGTTTAAACAAGTCAAAAATATAGTGTACGGGATTCATCATTCCCACCATTAAAATGCCGCCATGCCGCAGGACGCGAAAACATTCCCGCCAAACCACCCGCACATCTTGCATGAACACAGTCGAAACCGGATTGAAGATCAAGTCAAAGGACTCATCTGTGAACATGGAGAGATCCGCGGCGTCGCCTTCCACAGTGCGGAGACTTAACGTCTCTCTCTCAGCCACAAGCTGGTCCTGTTTCAATTGGCTGGGGGAATTATCGAAGACCGTCACCCGCGCCCCGGCTGCAGCAAGCACCGGACCCTGCTGCCCCCCACCAGATGCAAGGCACAGCACGTCGGCGCCTTGCAAAGGCG
>CAZJMZ010000163.1:0-6769 GCA_964547115.1 uncultured Anaerolinea sp.
ATAAAGGGAAGCGACACTTCCGTGCCGCTTCCCTTCTTGAAACTTGGGACTTATTTGGGCGCCTGGGTCAGGTCGACGCCTTCGAACCATTTCTTCGAGAGGTCAGAGAGGCGGCCATCGGAGTGCATGGCGGTGAACAGTTTGTCCACTTCGGCAACGAGGGTGGCAGTGGGCAGGCTGGACGATTTATCGAACGCGGCAGCCAGGTCTTCGGAGTACACGGCGCTGCCAATCTTCGTAACGGGCAAGCCTGCGGCGATGTTCGCATCCACCACGGTGCCGGAAGTCACGTACGCGGCGAATTCAGTGCGGCCAGCCACGAGCGCATCGGCACAGAACTGGTCGGTTTCGAGGGAGACCACTGAAATCCCTTCGGGAGCCTTGGCGTAAACAGAGGATGCAGGCAGACCGAGGTCGCCGCCATTGAGCCAGGTCTCGTAGGTGGTGGAGACACCAGCGCAAATGCCCTTGCCAGCCAACTGGTCGAGCGAGGTGATGCCGGAGTCCTTGAGCACAGCCACAACGGCCGGGGTGTAATAATAGGGTACGCTGAAGTCAAGCACTTTCTGGCGTTCGGTGGTGATAGTCATCGAGCCCACGCTCATGTCCCATTTGTCAGCCCAGGAGCCGGCAGTGAGGGTGTCCCAGCCGGGGGTGGCGAAACAGGTTTCCACACCGAGAGAGTCGCCGATGGCCTTGGCCACATCCACATCGAAGCCCTGCATTTCGGCAGTGGTGAGGGCATCTTCGGGACATTTGGTGTCGGAGGGGCGTTTGCCTTCGGTGTTGAGGAAGGATTGCGGCGCGTAGTTCGGGTCGGTGGAGATCAAAATATACCCGCGCTGTTTGATGGCGCCGAGCAGGTCGCTGGCAGCAGGCTGTGAACCGCCGCAAGCGGTGAGCGCAAGGGTGGCGATGACCACAAGCGCAAGGACCTTGTACAACTTGTTCATTTTAGAGATTTCTCCTCATTTGGATGGTAGTTTGAAGTGCAACAGAAACAGGTTGGGGAAAGATGCAGTGATCGTCTGGCAGGCTCTCCTTTCACTTATTCGGTCGTTCCAAACATAAACCATTTTAATCCATTCTGCAAGCCAGTGAAGGAATTTTGAGAAACTCAAGCCGCCCGTAGACGGCCCCAAGGCATTTGAAGTCGGAATGGTACAATACCCTCCATCACCTTTGTGGAGGCTGTTATGAATGCGATCTTCCCCAGCGAAGCCTGGCTGAAAGGCCTGGAACACAAACTCAATACCGACGAACGCTATGCCGAGATTGCCAAGAATTGGGAGGGCGACCTGTTCTTCTTTATCGAGCCGGAGGGTAACTTGAAAGAGCGCCTGACGTTCTACCTGGACCTGTGGCATGGCACTTGTCGAAAGGTCGAATACCAGCCTCAGCCTGAGGCCTATCCCACCCCAACATTTACCCTGACCGCTTCTTATAACAATATCACCGCTGTGCTCTCGGGCAAGATGAATCCCATGACAGCCATGATGACCAGCAAGTTGAAGGTCAAGGGGAGCATGGGTTACATGATGCGCAATGTGCCCACCGTGTTGGATTTTGTCCGCGTGGCGCAGGAAGTCACCTCGGAGATCATGTAACGCTTTGCTGGACCGTATGCAACCGATTCTCACTATTGACCTGACCACCGGCCAGACCGGCACCTATACCATTCCCGCAGACTGGCAAAGGGATTTTTTGGGCGGTGCCTCGCTGGCCGCCCGACTGCTCTACGAACATCTCACGCCAGACCTGGACCCGCTTGCGCCGGAAGCGCCTCTGCTCTTTTTGACCGGCCCCATGACCGGCACCTCCGGCCCCACCACCGGCCGCTTCGTCATCTGCGGAAAGAGTCCTGCCACTGGACTATGGGCAGAATCCAACATTGGCGGCTTTTGGGGGCCCGAACTGCGGGCCGCAGGCTACGATGGATTGTGGGTGACCGGTAAGGCTGAAGCACCGGTCTATTTATGGCTGGATGGTGACAAACTTGAGGTGCGAAGCGCGGCGCATTTGTGGGGCATGAACACGTATCACACGCAGGACAAGGTGCGTGAAGAGGTTGGCGAAAGATCTGCCAGGGTATGTGTCATTGGGATGGCGGGCGAAAAGCAGGTCTTGTTCGCGTCCATCATGTGTGACCATGGCCGGATGGCCGGGCGCACCGGCATGGGGGCGGTGATGGGTGCCAAGAATCTCAAGGCGGTTGCCGTGCACGGTGCGCGCGAGATCCCGATCCATGACCTGCCGCGCTACAAGGTCTTACGCTCTGAAGCCAATCGGAAATTGCGGGATGACAATGAAGCCAAGGTGATCCGCGAGGTGGGAACGGCGGGGGCGGCGAACTATGCCGAATATCTCGGCGCGATGCCGGTCAAGTATTACACGAGCGGTTCTTTCCCGCAGGTGGATGAAGTGTCGGGCGCGAAGATGACCGATACGATCCTGGTGGGGCGGAGTGCCTGTCAGGGCTGTGTCATTGCCTGCGGGCGGGTGGTTAAATTCCCAAGGGAGACAGCGAAGCGCAAAGGTCCAGAGCATGAGACGATGGTGGGCTTTGGCGCCAATCTGCTGAACGACAAATTGGAGTCCATCGTCGAGTTGGGCGAGTTGTGCGACCGCCTGGGCATGGATTCCATCAGTACGAGCAACACCATCGGACTGGCGTTCCTGCTCTTTGAACAGGGGCGCCTCACCACAGCGGACACGGGCGGCATGGAGTTGAAATGGGGCGACGTGGATGCGATCGAAGCCCTGGTGCGGATGATCGGCGCGCGCGAAGGCCTGGGTGACTTGCTGGCGTTGGGCTCGAAGCGTTTCGGAGCGCATTTTGGTGCTGAGGATGAAGCCGTGCAAGTGAACGGGCTGGAAGTGGCTTATCACGATCCGCGTGGCGTTTCAGGAATGGCGATCTCATATGCGACGAGTCCGCGAGGGGCCTGTCACAATCAATCGGACTACTTCTTTGTCGATTGGGGCCATGCACATGAAGAGTTGGGGATCGAATTCCTGCCGAGGCAGGCGCAGGCTGAGAAGGCCGCGAATGTGGCGCGTCATCAGGACTGGCGCTCGGTGGATAACGCGCTGGTGACCTGCATCTTTGCCAATGTGTCGGTGCAGGAGAAGGTAGACCTGGTCAATGCGGCGTGCGGCCTCGATTGGTCGCCTGCCGACCTGATGAGATTTGGCGAGCGTTCATGGAACCTCAAACGTGCGATCAACAACCGCATGGGCCTGACGCGCGCCAACGACAAATTACCCAAGGCTTTATTGACCCCGTTCCCCGATGGCGGTTCGGAAGGTTTTGTGCCCGATATTGACGGAATGCTGGGCGCATATTACGAGCATCGCGGTTGGGATGTGAAAACCGGCAAACCAACGCGAGCGAAATTGATGGAACTGGGACTGGAGGACGTGGCAGCCGATCTGTGGGGTTGAAAAGTTGTTCTTTGTTCGTATGATGATTGTCGCTGCCCGGCCTGACGGATGGCACTTGCCGGCCCTTTTGGGGTGAGTAAACTGGCTTTACGAGTTTCACTCATCCCATTTCTCAATCTGGAGGGTCTCATGAAGTTGTTCCGTATATTGGCAAGTATTGCGATCTTTGTGATGTTGATGTCAGCCTTGTTGGTCCCGGCTGTTCCGGCCAGGGCAGAGGATGATGAAAAGAAAACCCAGTTGGTGGTGGATAACCGGACCGGGGGATCCTTGTATGTAAAACTGGAAGGTAAGAAGACCTATTACTTCAATACCAATAATCAAGGCCGGGCGGTTTTCAAGGATATTGAATCGGGGAAATACACCATTACTGTCACATCTTCCGGCTGTCCGGGTTCATTGACCTATCAAAAGAACATCAGCGGCATGTTCACCTTGAAAGGGTTCAAATGTGTCGCGCAAACCCTGGGGACAACCGACCAGAAAGCTGCCACACTGACGGTCGATAACCGTACTGGCGGCACGCTGTACATCACCTTGACCGGCCCCAAGACCTACTACTTCAGCACCAGTGAATCGGGCAAGACCACTTTCAAAGATATCTTTCCCGGCAAGTATACGATCAAGATCACGTCCACGGCTTGCTCGGGCGAGTTGTCGTATACCCGCCGGGTTGAAGACCGTACCAATCTTGACCAGTTCTATTGCAATAAGAAGTAAGCGTCTTACAGAAAAAGAGAGTCGGGCACAAACGCCCGACTCTTTTGATTCCGGCGGCCAGCGTTATTTGATTTTTGTAAGAGCCAGGCTTGTAATGACGCCCTTTGCAGTACAATCCCTGCCATCTGGAGAAAACCGAAAATGAAACTTGTCACTGTCTCACAAATGCAAGCCATCGAAAAGGATGCCGATGCGAACGGCGTCTCCTTTGAGCAATTGATGCAAAACGCCGGTCAGGGAATCGCCGAAGCTGTGCTGGATCTCTTTGAGGGGGAAGAAGAATTGAATGTGGTTGGGTTGGTGGGTCCGGGCAATAACGGCGGTGATGCACTGCTGGCCCTCACCACGCTCGCCCAATCGGGTTGGAAGGCGCAGGCGTATCTCGTGAAGCGCAAGAAGGATGAACTGGTCAAGGCCTTTGCCGAGGCGGGCGGTGAAGTGCTTGCAGCCACCAAAGACGACGCGTTCTTCAATCTCTCCACGGCCATCGAAGCCGCAGACGTATTGTTGGATGGCGTTCTCGGCACCGGTACGAAGCTACCACTCAAAAAAGAAGTGGCTGACCTGCTGACCGAAGTCAACGATCTGCTGGAGACGCTCGATGAAGCGCCGCTGGTCGTGGCTGTGGATTGTCCCTCGGGTGTGGATTGCGACTCGGGCGAAGTGGCCGAAGAGACCATCCCCGCCGACGTCACTGTGACGATGGCCGCGGTCAAGCAGGGGTTGGTCAAGCTCCCGGCCTTCGAATATGTAGGTGAACTGCAGGTAGTGGAGATCGGTCTGCCCGACGATTTGACTTCCTATGCTGCCGTGCAGACCGAAGTCGCCGAGGAAGACCTGATCGCCGGGTTGTTGCCCGAGCGCCCGCTTGACTCGCACAAGGGCACGTATGGCACCGCGCTGATCGTGGCTGGTTCGGCCAGTTATACCGGCGCAGCCGTCCTTGCGGGCGAAGCGGCGTATCGGTCTGGGGCGGGGCTTGTTACGTTGGCCATCCCGGCCAGTTTGCAAAGCGCGCTTGCAGGCCAACTTCCTGAGGCCACCTGGGCGCCGCTCCCGCATGAAATGGGCGTCATTTCTGCCAATGCCGCCGATGTTGTTGCGAAGAAATTTGAACGCACTTCCGCGCTGTTGGTCGGCCCGGGTCTGGGTACCGAAGATGCCACCAGGGATTTTCTTGAAAACCTGCTGACCGGAAAATCTGCGCAGAAAAAATCGGCTGCCCCGTTGGGTTTTACGCTCAGTGAGAAAAAGGCGGACGAACAAAATAAAGCGACACTACCTCCCCTGGTGGTGGACGCCGACGGACTCAACCTGTTGGCCAAACTCAAGGACTGGCCTGCCGCGCTTCCGACTCACTCAGTGCTGACCCCTCACCCCGGAGAGATGTCCACGCTGACAGGCCTCCCGAAAGAACAAATTCAAGAGGATCGGCAGGCCGTGGCTCTCCAGTATGCGAAAGAGTGGGGGCATGTGGTTGTGTTGAAGGGCGCTTTCACTGTCATCGCCGCCCCCGATGGGCGCCTGACGCTCATCCCCGTGGCCACGCCCGCCCTCGCCCGTGCCGGCAGCGGCGATGTGCTGGCCGGACTTATCGTTGGCCTGCGCGCCCAGGGACTCGATGCCTACGATGCCGCCGTGGCTGGCGCGTGGATCCATGCCCAGGCCGGCCTTTATGCGGCTGATGATCTGGGGTCAACCGCTGCCGTACTCGCTCGTGATATTTTGGAGTCGGTCTCAGATGTGATGAGCGACCTGGAATAGAAGCTTACCCTGATGAAAAAGCGCCTCTCGATTTCCGAGAGGCGCTTTTGATTCTATTTATGAATGTTGTAGGGTTTAGCCCTTCAAGAACGCTTCGAGCGCTTCCTTGCTGATGCGGTAGGCGCTGCCCAGTTTGCGGGCCTTCAGGCTGCCGTCTTCGATGGCAGCTTTGACGTCCTCTTCAGAGACCTTGAGGATGGCGGCTGCTTCCGCCGGGGTCATCACATCGGGGATGCCGCCCGCTTTCGCGCCACCAGCAGCCGCGGCTCCGCCGCCTTGTGCCTGGTTTTGAACGCCGCCTTGCAGGGCCTGGCCCATCAAGTTGCCGATGCCCATACCAGCACCGATCCCGGCCGTGAGGCCTGCGCCACCGCTCTGGTTGTTGGCAGCATCGCGCATCGCATCAGCGGCCTGTAATTGGGTGTAGGTGGCCATATCGAGCATGCCCATATCGCGCAATTCCTGTGCCGACTTGCTGGAAGGCTTGAGGTTGCCCACATAGAAGGTCTTGAGCACGAGCCCCAGGGCCTCAAAGTCATCCTGGGCCTTGGCGCGCACGGCTGCACCGATCTCTTCGGTCAACCCGATCAGGTCCACCACGCTCTTGGCGGCGGTGGTCTCACCGAGCACATCCTGCAGCTTTGAAAGCAGCACAGTCTTCAGCCGTTCTTCAATGTCGTTGGTGCGATAGGCACCCTGTGTGCCGACCACTTGTGTAACGAACTGTTGTGGGTCCTTGACCTGGAACGAATACGTTCCGAAGCCCTGCAACAACGCCACACCCAACCCCATGCCCGGGTTGCGGACGATGATCGGCTGGGGCGTGCCCCACTTCTCGTTG
>CAZJMZ010000164.1:0-6760 GCA_964547115.1 uncultured Anaerolinea sp.
TTCGAATCCTGCTGGGCCCACACATTCACCTGACAATTTTGGTCACAGGTCCCCGCAGGGGGGATGGCATTCGAATCCTGCTGGGCCCACTTCTCATCTCTCATTTTCGATTTCAGATTGACAATTTTGGTCACAGGTCCCCGCAGGGGGGATGGCATTCGAATCCTGCTGGGCCCACTTCTCATCTCTCATTTTCGATTTCAGATTGACGATTTTGGTCGCCGGGTCCCCGCAGATGGGATGATTTGAATCCTGCTGGGCTCACTGGGAAGCGGTATGGAGAAATTCGTACCGCTTTGGTTTTAATGGCAGATCAAGGTTGATGGGTTGATTCGGTCAAGGTAAGGAAACAAGTTGTGATGAAAACAGGAGGCGGATTGTCTCCTTACAAAGCCAATAGGTGGAAATCGTAATCAATGGGGGAATCCCCCATAAACAATGGTGCAATTCCAAGATATAGTAGGCAGCGTACGAAGCATTTCATTGAAAAAGGCAAACCGGTCGAAAGGCCGGGACGCAAAGTTCTGGGTCTACCGGCGCATGTCCGCCAATGATTGCCAGGCCACCAAAGAAAGAACTGCTTGTTTCCCCTCTTTCAGGCCTGGCACACGCCAGGCCTGTTGTATAAGAATAAAGAGGAAACCATGAACACAAAAAAGCCGAACTTGAAAATCAAAATCCTGGTCTTGACGCTCTTGTTTTCACTTTTGACCGGGACAGTGTGGGCTGTTGCTCCTGCTGCGGTTGTTCCGGGTCAGGCAGGTTCCTATCTGGTGCAGGCGGCCAGTTCTGATGAAGCAGCCAGGCTGGTCCTGGAGTATGGTGGGGTCGTCACTTCGCATCTCGATATCATTAATGCCGTTGGAGCCGTGCTGACCGAGAAGGCTGTATCTGACCTGAAAGGGGATCAACGTGTGCTGGCAGTTACTTTGAACGGTGCCGTCAATTCGAGCGGTGGCGGTTCAGATGCCTCAGGCGATAAGAATAAGAAGCAGGCTGTGCCATCGGCTGATTTTCCTGAGGTGGTGGGAGCCGATGTGGTTTGGGAGCAGGGTGTGGTCGGTTCAGGGATCACGGTTGCCGTGCTGGACACAGGCATTGGTAATCTGCCGGCTTTGACCAAAGGCCTCAAGGGGAAGTCCGATCGCATTGTTGCCTGGAAGGATTTTGTAGATAACAGCAAAAAGCCGACGGATCCCAACGGTCATGGTTCACATATTGCAGGAATTATCGCCAACAGCCAGAAGGATGAAAGTGGTGATTGGAACGGGATCGCTCCGGGCGTGAGCCTGGTGGGTGTGCGGGTGCTCAATGCGGAAGGATATGGCACCTATGAGAAGGTGATCCAGGGTTTGCAATGGGTCATTCAGAACAAGAATAAATACAACATTCGCATTGTCAACCTTTCGCTGGTTGCGCCGGTCGAATCGCCTTACTGGGCTGACCCGCTCAATCAGGCTGTGACGCAAGCCTGGGCGAATGGCTTGGTGGTGATCGTAGCGGCTGGTAACAGCGGTCCGGGTGCCATGAGCATTACGGTTCCGGGTAATAATCCCTACGTGGTAACGGTGGGTGCTTTCACCGATAATTTCACTCCTGATTACTGGGATGATGACTATATTGCGCCCTTCTCCGGCGCAGGCCCGACGCTGGATGGTTTTGTGAAGCCTGATGTTGTTGCACCCGGCGCCCATATGGTCTCGGTGGTGCCTGAAGGTTCTCTGTTGGCTACGCAATACCCTGACAATCAAGTATCGGCAAACTATTACAAGATCGCTGGAACATCACAAGCCACGGCTTCTGTGACCGGTGTGGCGGCGCTGATCCTTGCAAAGAATCCCAAACTCACACCCGATCAGGTGAAACAACGCCTGGTGGGCACATCTCTGCCCTGGGTGGACGCAACGACCACCGATGCCTTGTATAGCATGTGGCAGCAGGGTGCCGGTCGGGTCAACGCTCCCGATGCGGTGTTTGCTGAGATCAGCGGCGCAGCCAATCAAGGCATGGATATTCAGGCTGATCTGGCAGGTACCATCCACTATGAAGGGTATTCCTATTACGATGAGACGACTGGAACCTACCAGTTGTACGATCCCTACACGGGGTGGGGTGGTGGGTACGGTACTTGGGACGGCAGTTTTTACACTTGGGCAGGTGGTAAGGGAACGTGGATCGGCGGTCAGGGCGCGTGGGCTAGTGGTAAAGGGACTTGGGCAGGTGGTAAGGGAACTTGGGCGGGGTACGATACCTGGGCAGCCGGTAAAGGTGCCTGGGCAGGCGGCAAGGGCGCATGGGCGGGTGGTAAAGGAACCTGGGCTGGTGGATATACTGCCTGGGCGGGTGGCAAGGGTGCCTGGGCAGGCTCGGAACCTTGGGCTGGCTCTACACTCTCTGAGGCTACATTCGTGGACGGATTTAGCGAAGGTATCAGCCCCAATGTCAATGTCTCCAACGCCATGATCTCGTTCTTCATGCAGGAACCCTAGAAACAACAAATCAAGAAACTGCAGGCTCCCGGTTGACCGGGAGCCTGTTTGATTTTAGAGTTGAGCATTGATGGGATTTTCAGACCTTGGTTTTCAGTGAAGGGCCATTGAGCAAGTCTGTGGCTTTTTGCAGGTCGAGCCGGGCTCCCAGATCACGGAACATGTTTTGGGCCAGCATCAGGCTGGTCTTTGCCAGCAGGCGGTTGGATTCACTAATGGCCAGCCGGGCAATGCTGATGAGTAAGCGGCCGTGTTCCAGACGATTGCCAACAGATTTAAAGATCACTTCCGCTTCGTTATACAGTTGTTTGGCTTTGGGGTTTTCATGCCTGGTCATGGCCACGTCACCCAACAGGCGTAGTGCGCATCCCTTGACTTCTGTCTCGGTTTCCTCGGTGAATTCCGCCTGCAAGGCCAGTGCTTGTTCGCCGTATTGCCTGGCTTTTTCAGCATCGCCCAGGCCAAGATAAATAGACCCCAGATTGATGTATACATCCACCAGGCCAGCCTTCTCACCCAGACTCTTGAAATTCGTCTCGCTACGCAGGCTATACTCCAGTGCAGTTTGCCATTCACCGGTAGTGCTATAAGACACGCTAAGCTGATGATTCGCAAGCGCGATGTAGGAGGCGTGCCCGATCTTTTCGGCGCGTTGCAAGGCTTCATCCAAATGCTGGCGAGCCTCTTCGATGTATCCACGGTCGATCTGCAATAACCCCAGGTTGTTACTCAAAATAATAATGGCTTCTTCATCGCCCAGGCGGGCTTGCAACTCGGCGCTGCGCTTGAAGTTTTCAAGCGCTTCATCGAACGATCCCAGTTTCCAGGTCAGGTTTCCAAGGTTGTTGTAAGACCGCGCCACGCCGAGAATGTCGCCGATCTCCTCGCGGATGGCGATGCTTTTCACCACGTATTCGCGTGCCAATTTGAATTGGTCAAGCTGGTAATGGATGCCGCCCAATCGATTGTAGACCGATGAAATGATATCAAGCCGGTCTGCTCTTTCGGCCAATTCCTGAGCCCGGGTTAATAATTTTTCCGCTTCGCCCAGATTGCCGCGTCTGAAGTACAACCAGCCCATATCGTTCAGGATCTGTGCCATCTCAGATGGCGAATCCACTCCGGCTTTTACCAGGATCTGACTTGCCGCTTCCAGACGCCCGAGCACCTGATCATACTCCCCTTGGGCCTCATATGTCGTCCCGATCTTGCGCTGAATGTTGCAGGCTACTTCCACCCTGGCGGTCTTATCCAGTGTCAGGGTGCGGGCTGCCTCCTCAAATGCGGAGCGGGCCTGGGCATAATCACCAGCCAGCGTCAATGCATCGCCGAGCCCCATATGTACTTGTAAAGCCTGCTCGTTCGTATGCTCCGCTTGCGGAAGAATGGACAGCGCGTCTTCAAAATACTTTTTCGATTGGCCGGTGTTGAAATCGCGCATGGATTTTTGGCCGGCACGGATCAGATAATACAGGGCCCGGTCCAGGTAATCGCTCCAGAAATAATGCCGGGCCAGCACATCCACTTGTTCTTCCAGACGTTCAGCATATAACTTTTCAATGGCTTCCGCCACCCGGCCATGCAGTTCCTGCCTTTCACGTTTGAGCAGGGTGCTGTAGATGGTATCTGAAACCAGAATATGCTTGAACATATACTCGCCGCCCACCGCCGGGTCAGGGAGTATGAATTCTCGCTCCAACAAGCCAATCAAGGCATCGTCGATTTGCTCACCGCTCAGGCTGGGCATACATTCGAAGAGCAAAGCCCGGGTAAAGGCGCGCCCGATCGAGCTGGCAACTTTGAGAACCTGTTGTTGAGCCGTTTCCAGGTGATCGAAACGGGCCAGGATCAGGCCTTGCAGGGTGTCCGGCACCCCCAGCGTATTGATATCGAACTTCGCGGGTAGGGCCCAATGGCCATCCTGCCGTTGCAGCAGGTTGCGATCAATCAGCATCCGCAGGATTTCTTCAATATAGAGGGGGATACCTGCGGTACGCTGGACGATCTGATTGCGCAAATTCTCCGGCATGTTATATACCGCCAGCAAATTGGCCAGCAGCCGGTCGCTTTGATCAGGCGAAAGGTTGTGCAGGGCCAGGTCGGTGAAGCGTACCCTGAGTTGTTGTGCGGCACGTTCTGTAAGCGCAGCCAGTTGCGGATCAGAAAATGTGCGGGAAACAGCCACGATCACAATGGGGTTGTAGACGGCCAGATCGATCAACGAATTCAATAGTTCCAGTGAGCCATTATCAGCCCAATGCAGGTCTTCGAGGATCAAGACGACCGGTTTCTGTTGTGACTCGGCCAGCAACAATTCGCGCACGGCCAAAAAGATCTGCTGGCTGAGTTGGTCGGCGGTTAGAAATTCCACACGGCGGGTGGCACGTGGGTCAGAGGGCGGCAAAGAGACCAGGTGCTCAAGATAGGGGAGTACGTCATCGATGCGGTCAGGCAACACGGTTGCTACCCGTTCCCGCAAACGGCGCTGGCATTCTAACTTGGGGGTTTCAGCGTCCACCTCCAGCCAGCGCAATAACAAGTCCTGAAAGATCCAATAAGCCACCCCTTTACGATAGATGAGACTATACCCCTCAGCCACATTGACAGGCAGTTGACTGAGGAAGGCCTTGAACTCAGAGATCAAACGACTCTTGCCGATTCCCGCCTCGCCGCTTACTGCTACAAAACGACCGACCTTTTCATTCACTGTGGCCGTGACCGCCTGTTGCAAACGCTCGAGCTCCCCATCCCGCCCGATCATGGGCGCATACAATCCCTCCACCCCGCGCACCGATCCCGGATTTACCTTGACGCCCACCACACGATGGCTGCCAACGGGATGCGAGATGCCCTTCAGGATCAACGGCGGCATGGTCTCAAAATCGAACAAATTGCGAACCTGCCGGTACACTGCCTCACTAACCAGGATCGTATCGGCCTTGGCGGCTGTCTCGAGTCGACTGGCCAGGTTGACCACATCACCGATGGCTGTGTAGCTCATCTTGCGATTCGACCCGACGCCACCAACGATCAGATGGCCTGAATGCAGGCCGATATGAGCCTTGATATCCTGCCCCAATTGGTCTCGCAGGCGTTCACTGAGGCTGGTCAGGCCAGTCTGCATATCCAGTGCCGCCCGAATGGCCAACTCGGCATTATTCTCGTGCGCGATCGGCGCACCGAACAGGGCCATCAGCCCATCGCCGGTAAATTTATCTACAAAGCCGTCGTACTTGTAAACTGCATTGGCAAACATCTTGGTGCATTGCTGCACCAGCTCATATAGCTGTTCGCTATCCACCCGTTCTGAAAGGCTGGTATATCCTGAAAGGTCCACGAATAGCACGGTTACCTGGCGGCGTTGCCCGGCCGCCTCCAAGCCAGCCTGATGAAAGCGGTCTGAGAGCCCGGCGTCAGCAACCTCAGAGGCTCGCGGTGTTGGTTCCGGGTCTGAGATGGGTTCGATCGGGCGTAGCATCCCGGTGGCAAGCAGGCGCAGACCGCAGTTACCACAAAAACGCATATTGGCCGGGTTTTCGAATCCGCAATTCCGGCATTTGATCTGGGCGGCAGTTGTTTCAGAGTTTGAAGCGCTCACAGTATCGTTCCTATCCGGGATTGTAATCAAGCCAGCCCAAGTTCCACAGTAGGGGAATCATCTATATTGAATTTGAAATAAATGCATAGCCAGAGCCTGCCAAATACTCGATTTTTGATGCTCTTGGTATAATTCCGCCCACTATGAAATACCATATCTGGACCGAAGGCTGCCAAATGAACGTAGCCGACTCGCAGCGGGTGGGCTCGTCGTTGGAGCATTTAGGCTATTCCCTTACTGATAAACCTGAAGAAGCGGATGTGATTGTCCTGAACACCTGCGTGGTGCGCCAATCGGCAGAAGATAAGGCCATCGGGCGGGTGAGTTCGTTCAAGCAGCTCAAAGACAAGAACCCCAACCTGACCATCAACCTGATGGGCTGTCTGGTGGGCGTGCGCGGCGCGGAAAAACTCAAGGCGCGCCTGCCGTATGTGGATGTGTTCTCGCCGCCCTCCGACCCGGGTCCGTTGATCGCGCATCTGACGCAGGGCGAAGTGCAATCGCTCGAAGACGCCGAGACCACGCGCCGCTTCTTGATGATGGACGAAGAACTAAAACTGCCGGTCGCTGAGCAGGGCAAGGCTGTGAGCGTGCATGTGCCCATCGTGTATGGTTGTTCGCATGCCTGCACGTTCTGTATCATTCCGTACAAGCGCGGTGTGGAGCGTTCGCG
>CAZJMZ010000165.1:0-6752 GCA_964547115.1 uncultured Anaerolinea sp.
GCCGGGATCGTCAGCGGCATCGTAGTTTTAGCAGTTGCCGGGTTTTTCCTTTTCCGCTCCATGAACAGCGGAAACGTTCCAGCGACACAAGACGCACAAGTTACCGACCAGGCTCCGATCAGCCCTTCTGAAACCGGAGCGACAAGCAACATACCCTCAGCCGAAAACATGGTTGAGATCCTTGCAGGCTCATACATCATCGGGCGCGACCCTGCCGATGATTATCATATCGCGCCCCAGACCGTGCAACTCGATGCGTTTTGGATCGACCAGTTCCAGGTGACCAACGCGCAATACCAACGCTTTGCCGAACAGACGGGCGCACCACAGCCAGCCGAAGCAGGCTCCGCCAATCGGCCTGTCCGTGGCGTGACTTGGGAGCAGGCCAAAGCCTATTGTGCCTGGCTGGGCAAACGCCTGCCCGATGAAGCGGAATGGGAGGCCGCCGGTCGCGGCGGAGGGCCCAACCCGCAACTATATCCATGGGGCAACGACGCCAGCACCGCACTGAGCCTGCCCGAACAAGATACCTATGATGTAGGGACGTTGAGCATCAACGCCAGTCCGTTCCGCGTGTTCGACCTGGTGGGCAATGTGTGGGAATGGACCGGTGAACCCTATGCAGTTGTGCAGGAAGGCTTCAAGATCCTACGCGGGGGACGCTTTGGATTACCTCAAGACCTGGCCTATCGTCTGGCTGTCTCAACCGATGGCGGGGTTTCCGCCCAATACACAGGCTTCCGCTGCGCCGCCGATCAGGTCAAATAATTAGGAGACCAACATGAAAAAGCAAATATGGGTTCAAATTGTGTCCCTGTTGACAGGGTTGGTTTTGCTTGCCACCGTGGCAGGCTGTGGAGCGAACACCGCCACACCGAACGAAACCCAGGCACCCGCCACAGAAGAGCACCAAATGTCCGCCACAGAGGCTTCGGTCACATCCGAGGCAACCGCGCAACCTCAACCGGCCGCCGACCCGAACATTTTGTACCAGGACGATTTTAAGAACCCGCAAACCGGTTGGGCGTCCGAAACTTTTGACAATTACTTTATCGGTTATCACGAGCCGGAGTATTATCACGTCGCCATTACCAGCCCCAATTACAAGACCACGGTCTTTGTCCCGAACCGCCCTGCGTACAGCGACGCCACCGTCGAGATGACGGGCTTCACCTTTGCAGGCAAGACCGCCGAGACCGGCAACTTCCGCTTTGGGTTGGTGCTGCGACGCGCCGGTGACCAGTTCTACGCGTTCACCATCTCCCAGCGCACCAAGGATTGGGCCATCTTGAAAAGCACCAGCGATGGGATCACTGTGCTGCAGGAAGGTAACGACACAGGCATCCACGAATTTGACACCGCCGACGACTTGCAAGTGGATGCGCAAGGCCCAAACTTCACTTTCCGCATCAACGGCAAAGTGGTTGCCCAGGTCAGCGATTCGGACTACACCACAGGTGAGGTCGGATTTTATACCCAGACCCTCGATGCCGCCAGCTTGCACATCCATTACGACTCGCTAAGCATTCGCAAGGTGGAGAGCGGCGGCGCCACCGCTTCGGTCAGTCCGCAATCCGCGATCCTGTACGAGGATCTGTTCAAGAACCCCAACACCAACTGGCCCGGCAAGACCTTCGATAACTACTTCATCGGTTACCACGAGCCGGAGTATTATCACATCGCCATCACCAGCCCCAATTACAAGACCACGGTCTTCATCCCCGAAAAGCCGATCTTTACTGATACCACCATCGAAGTCTCAGCCTTCACTTTTGCCGGCAAGACCGCCGAAACGGGCGACTTCCGCTTTGGTCTGGTGTTCCGCCGCCAGGGAGATGATTACTACGCCTTCGCGATCTCTCAGCGCACGAAAAGTTGGGCGGTGCTGAAGAGCACACCCAGCCAGTTCGTCACGCTCAAGGAAGGCACCAGTCAGGCCATCAATGACTTCGATATTGCCGATCTGTTGCGCGTGGATATCAAAGGCTCCAGCTTCTTCTTCCACATCAACAATCAGTTCGTCACCCAGGTCGATGACGCCGATTACCCCAGCGGCGAGGTGGGCTTCTTTGTCCAGACGCTCGATGCGCCCAACCTGCACATCCATTACGATGCGCTGACGGTCCGCGAATTTGAGCCGCGCCTGATCTGCACGATCACTGCGTTGCGCTTGAACATCCGCTTCGGCCCCGGCACCAATTTCGAAAACGGAGACTTTCTGGTGCAGAACACCATCGTCGAACCGGTGGGACGGGACTCCGACAGTAAATGGCTGAAAATCCGTACCGCCGACGCAAGCAAACAAGGCTGGATCGCCAACATCCCTGAGTTCGTTTCCTGCAACGCAGCATTGGATGTACTGCCGATCATCAGTCCCTAACGCCGCCCTGAACACAACACAAAAAGGTCACATCTATTTTGGGATGTGACCTTTTTTTATCCTGGTTTGGCGTTGCGAAGGCCTACTTCAATATTTCCAGCAGTGACCCGCCGCCGGGCAGGTCGGGTGGCAGGGCATTGAGGTCGTACACTTCCCATGACTCGGTATGCACAAGTTCTTCGCCGGGCTTCAGGTCGGTGAGCGCGCCCAGGCTTTCGAGTTCGATGAAACGGTAATCGGTATACACTTCGGAATTGCAGCCCAAGTCTGGATACTCCCCGCTGCGATTCACGCCATAGCGTTTGATGAACAGGACATCTTCAAACACATACCCCAACCAGCCATGCGGATTGAAATACCCCAGCTTGAACGGCTGCTTGTTATTCGTAGCCTTGATGCGAATAAATTCTTCTCCCAACTTTAAACGCGAGTCGTCCCAGCGCGAATACGGCCACAGCGAGATGTTGCGATTCGGCAGCAATCCGGCCTGATCTACATTGCCAAGCTGCTGCGGCAGGATCGCCGTACCCTTGGTACGGAGCATGGTTAGCGCCCAGGGTGCCACACGGATGGGCTTACGGCCGCGATTCTCGAGCTTGTGCTTGATCATCACGAACGGGCGCGTGGAACTCAACTGCACATACATGGACTTGCGGATGTGCGTTTCCGGCTGGATACCACCTTCCAACTTGATGCCGCCTGAGATCTTGCGCACACTCACAGCGTCATCATCGGGCACGTACGTGGTTGCCAGGTCTTCAGGCGCGATCCATAGCCGGTGCCCACCGAGAAAGTGATACGCCCCCAACGGGCCGCGCGAGACGGCCTCCGGCACCTCGGCAAAGAGGTTCTCGCCCAGCCACGCAGGGATCAAGCGCACAAGGCGCGGCCCGCCTTCCACCAGACAATCCAATTGAAAATACGGGTTGCCGAGTTCAATGGTCTTGCGTCCGTAAAAATCTCCGCTGCTCATCCAGCCTCCACACGCGCGCCATCATCAGCGCGGCAAATATATACCTGGGGATTTTTCTGTGTTGCTTCAGTATAACGTTGCGCCAGTGTGCGGGCAAACGCTTCGGCTTTGTCCTGCGCCACCAAATTCACGGTGCAGCCGCCGAACCCGGCCCCGGTGAGGCGCGCCCCATAACAGCCGTCCAATTCCTGTGCGATGCGCACCATCACATCCAGTTCCGGGCATGAGACTTCATACAGGTCGCGCAGACTGGCATGGCACTCATTCATCAAGCGCCCAAAGGCCTGCACATTGCCCTGCCCCAACAGGAACACCGCCTGCTCGGTACGCTGGATCTCCTCCACCACATGTTGCGCCCGCCGGGCCACCAACGTGGGTATTTCATTTTTTCGGCGATGAAAATCCGCCGCGCTCACATCGCGCAAGGACTTCACACCCAACAGCCGCGCCGCCTCTTCACAGGCCGAGCGCCGTTCGTTGTAGGCACTGTCGCTCAACGAACGCGGCACCGCCGTATCGGCGATCACGATGGCTACATCGTTCGGCAGGGGCACGGTCTGCCAGACACCCGAACGACAATCGAGATATAGCAACCGGTCGCGTTGACCGCATGCAGAGGCGAACTGGTCCATGATGCCGCAATTGACACCGACGTAGACGTTCTCAGCGCGTTGACCTAATTTGGCACGCGACATGCCGTCCGCTTCGAACCCAGCCAGAGCCTGCCACGCCGCGATGAACCCCATCTCCACTGCGGCCGAGGAACTCAGGCCCGAGCCGCGCGGCACATCGGATGTGAACACAGCATTGATTGCTGGGGTTGCAAACCCGGCCTCGTTCAAGGCCCACGCACACCCCGCAGGATATTTCGCCCAGTGTGGCAGCGGTTGCCCGTCGAGGTCGGTTTTGGCGGGAATCGTTTCGGATGAAAAAGAAACGCTTTCGGACAAGTCCGCAGCTACGAGCGTGGAATGAGGCGCAGCAGACGGCGAGAAGGCGATCCACACGGCGCGGTCAATGGCGGCGGGCAACACGAAGCCGTCGTTATAGTCCACATGTTCGCCGAGCAGGTTCACCCGCCCCGGCGCACGGACAACGAAGGCCGGCTCGCTGTTGAAATGGTCACGGAAAAGTTGGGTGGCGCGTTCGCGAAGAGGGTTCATGCCCAAAGTATAATCAGTCCATGCAAATCAAACAACCGAATTCAAAAATGTGTTTCATCTGCGGGCTGGAAAACCCCGCCGGGCTGCACCTGCATTTTTACGAAGTGGAACCCGGCGTGCTGGAAACGAAATACACAGCACCCGAGCATTTTCAAGGCTACCCCGGCGTGTTGCACGGCGGCATCGTCAGCGCGATCATCGATGAGACCGCAGCCCGTTCGCTCATGGGGAGTGACCCTGAAAAGCCGCGCTTCATGTTCACGGCCAAGCTCGAAGTGAAGTTCCGGCAGAACGTGCCCATCGGCCAGCCACTGCGCATTGTGGGCCGGGCGGGCAAATCAAAGGGCCGCATGGCGGAGGCTTGGGCGGGCATTTATAAAGCAGATTCCGGCACCCTGCTCGCCGAGGGGAATGTGCTGTTGATGAATATTCCAGACGGCCAGATCAACAGCGCCGAGTTGGAATCCCTGGGGTGGAAGGTGTACCCGGAATAACAACAGCGATTGCCTTATAATACAAACAACTTCCGCGGAGGTCTCATCCATGATCACCCAGTATCACCGACCCGGCACGCTCGACGAAGCCCTGACGCTCCTGAACCAACCCGATACCCAGCCGCTCGGCGGCGGGACGCTGCTCTCTCACCAGACGGCTGGTTCCGTCCAAGTGGTGGACCTGCAAGCGTTGGGCCTCGACGCCCTATCGCAGGCAGGGAACACGCTCGAGCTTGGGGCTACGCTCACCCTGCAAAGCCTGCTCGAATCAGCGCACTGCCCGGCTGTATTGAAAACCACCCTCAAACTCGAAGCCCCGCTCAATTTGCGCAACAGCGCCACAGTGGCTGGAACGTTGATCGCCTGCGATGGGCGTTCGACGTTTGCCAGTATGTTGCTGGCCATGGACGCCAGGGTCACAGTAAAGAGCACACAATCAGGGGAAGAAACGCTCAATCTCGGTGACCTGCTGCCCTTGCGCGAACAGGTGCGCGGCAAACTCATCACGAAGGTCACCATCCCAACCAACCTCAAACTGGCCTTTGATTACGTGGCGAAGACACCGTCAGATAAACCCTTGGTTTGTGTGGCAGTGGCAGGCTGGGGGTCGGGCCGGAGGCGGGTGTCAGTCGGTGGCTATGGTCGCAGTCCGTTGCTGGCCATGGATGGCACCGACTCCGACGACGCGGCAACCGCGGTCCGCAACGCGTACCACGAGGCGCACGATGAATGGGCCAGCGCCGAGTACCGCATGGATGTGGCGGCCACGCTGGTGCAGCGCTGCCTTGAGCAACTCGCATAATCGCGACTCTATCGCATCAATCGAAACCGGAAGGCTGAAATCCCATGGCGATCCATCATATCGAACCCGATGAAAACACCCTGCACGGATTTTTCTCGCCTGACCTGCGCCCCGTGCTGACCATCGACCCCGGCGACACGGTGCACTTCCGCACGCTCGAAGCCGAGTGGGGACTCGAAAACTTCACCGCCACCACCTGGGACGATTCCGGGCCGCCGCCACACAAGACCGCCACAACCAACGTGGAAGGCCCGCGCGGCCACGCACTGTGCGGACCGGTGGCGATCCGCGGCGCGGAACCCGGCATGACGCTGGCCATTACGGTCGAGGCGTTACGCATTGGCACCTGGGGTTGGACCGTCGGCGGCGGGTATGCGCCCGAAGAGCCCAACGTGATGCACCTGTGGGATCTGAACCCTGATACATTGGTGGGCCGCAACAATCACGGGCATACGGTGAACCTGCGTCCGTTCCTGGGTGTGATGGGCATGCCGCCCGCCGAGCCGGGGAAACATTCCACGCAGCCGCCGCGCCTCACCGGGGGCAACCTCGATTGCAAGGAACTTGTGGTGGGCAGCACCTTGTATTTGCCGATCGCCGTTGCGGGCGGACTGTTCTCCACGGGCGATGGTCATGCCGTGCAAGGCGATGGTGAAGTGAGCCGCACCGCCATCGAATGTCCAATGGAAGACGCAGCCCTGACCTTTCACCTGCTGCCTGACCTGCACCTCACCACGCCGCGCGCCGAAACCCCGGCGGGCTTCCTATCCTTTGGTTTCGACGAAAGCCTGAACGTGGCCGCCCAGATCGCGCTCAAGGACATGGTGGATTTCATGGCCGCGAAGTATCACATCTCGCGCCCCGACGCCAAAGCCCTTGCCAGCCTTGTGGTGGACATGCGCATCACCCAGATCGCCAACGGCGTCTTTGGGGTGCATGC
>CAZJMZ010000166.1:0-1340 GCA_964547115.1 uncultured Anaerolinea sp.
CAGGGTGAAGGGCATGATGTGGTGGCGATGCTCGCAGAGTTGCCCGACCTGTGGGATGTGAACGTGAGCGGCTGGCCGAACGATTCGATCCCCTCGCGCTTTGGCAGGGAGGGTCACCAGGAAAAATATATCTCGTTCGTGAAGGGGTTGACCACGAAACCCGTGGTGGGTGTGGGGCGCTACACATCCCCAGAGTCGATGGTCTCGGCGATCCAGCGCGGCGTGATGGATTTGATCGGGGCGGCGCGACCTTCGATCGCTGATCCGTTCCTGCCGACGAAGATCAAAGAAGGACGAGTGGAAGACATCCGTGAATGCATCGGGTGCAACATCTGCATCACAGGCGATACGCGCTATGTGCCGATCCGCTGTACACAGAACCCGACCATGGGCGAGGAGTGGAAGCGCGGCTGGCACCCGGAGATCATCACGAAAAGCAAAAGCGAGAAAGAGGTGATGGTCGTTGGCGCAGGCCCGGCGGGGTTGGAGGCGGCGCGGGCGTTGGGTCAGCGCGGGTATCAAGTGACGCTGTTGGAGGCGCGCAAGGAGTTGGGCGGGCGCGTTTTGCGCGAGTCGGCCTTGCCGGGATTGAATGAATGGCGGCGAGTCGTTGACTGGCGCTTGACACAATTGAAGAAGATGAAGAACGTGGCACTGTATCCATCCAGCCGGATGACAGCGGCGGAGATTTTGGAATCAGGCGCGCAGCATGTGGTCATTGCCACCGGCGCGGCGTGGCGGCGCGACGGCGTGGGGCGCACATTGTGGAAGCCGATTCAAGGATTTGATTCTGAGAATGTGTTTACGCCCGATGATCTAATGGATGAAAAATCGGTAATTGGTAATTGGGCAAGCGGCAATGTGGTGATCTACGACGATGACCATTACTACATGGGGGGAGTGCTGGCGGAATTGCTGGCGGAACAAGGATGTAAAGTCTCGCTCGTCACACCGGCGCCATTGGTTTCATATTGGTCACAATTCACGCTGGAGCAGGAACGTATTCAAGCGAAGTTGACGAAGTTGGGGGTGAAGATCCATGTGCAGAGTGTGGTGGACGAAATTGCCGCCAATGCGGTAACGGTATCCAGTGTGGTTTCAGGCGAGGCGTGGAAGGTGGAAAGGGATAGGGTGGTGCTGGTAAGTGACCGGGTGTCGAACGACGGGTTGTATCATGAACTCAAGCCCGCGCTGGAGGCAGGCCGGTTGCAATCCCTGCGCGTGATCGGTGATGCCGAAGCGCCGGGCATCATTGCGCAGGCAACTTTTGCAGGGCATCTGGCGGCACGGGAATTTGATGAGGAGAAAGTGGACGGGACGCCGTTCAAGGTGGAGAGGGT
>CAZJMZ010000166.1:1440-6734 GCA_964547115.1 uncultured Anaerolinea sp.
TTGAACAGTGACGAGCCCACCGCATAAATATCCACGGGGACTTCCAGCTTTTCGAAACGCCGGATCTTTTCAGGGTTGAACCCACCAGAGACGACGATCTTGACGTTGCGACAATATTCACGCGCCGCCTCTTTCCAACCATCGGGCAGGTTCCATGATTCCCAGGCCGCATCCAACGCCTGACGGACGTTGAACACCAGCCGCGGGGTGACACCCAGGTCAAGGGCCGGGTCGCCGAGCGGTTCCACAGAGACATCGCGCAGATTGCCACTGGTATCGAGACGCACGCCATAGAGCGCATACTTGGCGGCTTCGGCCTCGTCGCCGCGCTCCTTCAAGGCCTTGTACTGTTGGAACAGGACTTCCATCGCACGCAGGGAATCGCGCACCGAGTTGTTGTTGAAGTCCACGAGGGCGATGCGGGGAATCCGGGGGGAGAGCACACGCGAGAATTGCAGCATCACTTCGGCGGTATCACCAAGGAAGGAGGCGATGGCCGCATGCGCCACCGTCCCGCCGCCTGCGCCGCCCCACCAGTCACCCTGCGCGTCGGTGGAGACGAACGAACCGATCTCGTGCGAGTGGTCCATGTTGAAGCGTTTGATGGCGATGTTGTAGGCGTAGCCATCAGCGGCCTGCACTTCATGCAGGTCGAAGCGCGCGGGGAAGAACAGCACCGGCTTGCCACGGGCTGCCACCAGGGTTTCATAGACATTGGTGGCCACACGCGAAGAACGGGTCATGACGCCGAGGGTGGGGGTTTCAAGCAGGGCGAAATCGCGGTAGCGTCCGCGCACTTTGAGCACGGGCTCGGCGGTCAGCGGGTTGCCATCTGATTTGACCACTTCGCCATCGTGCACGGCCCACACTTCGAGCTTGTCGGAGGTGTCGATGAACTGGTCGCCTTCCCAGTAGCCGGTGCAATGCCTGAGCATGGCCAGCGATTTATCCACACCGACCACGGTGGTCTTGCCGATGCGCCGCGTGAACCACTGCATTTCCACTTCGATGTCGCCGACGGCGATCTGTTCGGGCGAGATACCGGCCGGGAGGTTGTGAAAATGCCCGGCATAGGTATAGCCCTCGGCGGCCAGCACGCTCAGCATACGGCCAATGTTCTCGAAGTATTTATCCGAATACCAGCCGCGGCGCATGCGGTCGATATCGAGCTTGAAGGTTTCGTTGGTCAGGCGGGTTTTGTCAAAGATGGTCATACGGTTTTCGATTCGGGGTTACGGTTAAAGTTCGGTCGTGGAGCGGATGATCTGCATTCCGGCTTCTGCGAATCTGCGATAGGCCGCATCCGCCGCTTCGGTGTGATCGACCACGCCGGGGACAACGACGGGGGATGAACAATCCTCGAGCAGGTAGACCTTCCGGGCGAGGGCCGGGTCAACCGCGTTGATATCGTTGAGCAGATCCTGGACGGTCCACGCCACGCAATGACTCTTGGCCTGCCCGGCGATGATGAGCCGGTCCACGCGCTGGAGTTGTTCGATGAATTTGGTGTTGTGGGTGCCGAGCGTCTCACCCATGGGGCCGGTGAGCACTTCGGGTCCGATGACGGAATAGTTCTCGGTAAAAGGCTTGTCGCCTTTGAGTTCGATCTCGTATTGGGTCTGGCGTGCCATGGCATGGAAGAACAAAGCCTCTTCCACCGAGGCGACCAGGGCATGCCCAATACCGCCCAGCATGGCATGATAGGGCCAGACCGTGAGCGCGTATTTGCCTTTTTGCTCGAGCGTTTCGGCGTAGTGGATGAGCATCTGCTGGCCGTATTCCGGAGCGATGGCAAACTCGGTGGCGAGGGCGGGGTTAAAGGACCAGGCCCCGCTTTTGAGTTCGGCGGCGTGGATATCGGTGTAGGGGGCGGGATGATTGCCGTCCTTATCGATGAAGAAGGCGGAGTGGAAGACCTGCAAAGCGCGGTGGGTGTCCATGGTGGCGGTGATGTGCGTGATGGCCCCCAGGTTGTGATAGATGAACTCACACAGGCGGGCGTTATCTTCCACCGCGCCACGTCCGCTGCGCCCACCGACAAACAGTTCGAAGCCGGGGAGGCAGAAGGTGTTTTGCACGTCGATCAGCATCAGCCAGGTGCTGGCCTGGTCTTGTGAAGCAGGCTGAAGGGCGTGTTGACGCGCATAGTCCCGGGCTTGCCTGGCCCGGTCTTCATAGGGGATCCGCCGGAACTCGCCGACGAGGGTTGGGTCAAAAAAATCAGGGATGGGATTCATCTCACCTCCGCCACGATTGTATTGTATTTTCCTGTTTAAGTGCAACATCCGGTTGACTTTTTAGCTTGAAACCTGTAGACTCTGGGCAGTTCATTGGCAAGAAGGAGAATTCATGACCTCGCAATTTCAACTCATCATGCGAACCGGACCCACCCCTGGTGCGTCTTTCAACCTTGAAGGCGACCAGTTGACGATTGGGCGCGACTCGACAAATGACATTGTCATCAACGATGCAGAGATCTCGCGCCGCCATGCACGTTTGACATTCCAGGGGGGGAAGTTCGTGCTGGAAGACCTCGGCTCGACCAACGGGACCTTCGTCAATGGTCAGCGCCTGGCCGGTCCGCGCGTGTTGAAGGCGGGCGAGGTGGTCTCGTTCGGTGAACAGATCGTGCTGGTGTATGAGGTGACTTCGGTGGATGCCGGCGCCACGATGGTCTCGCCGCGCGCAGCGGCTGTGCCTTCGGCTTCGCGGCCGGTCGCCACGCCTCCGCCCCCGGCGCCGGCCGAATATGCGGGGAGCATTCCCGCCAGCCCGGCTCCGATGGAACCTGCCAAAAAGACCAACCTGACCCCGTTCATCATTGCCGGGGTGGTGTTCATTTGTTTGTGCTTGTGCATCGGTGCCTTGTGGTATATCGATGCGAATTACTTATGGTGTACGTTCCTGCCGTTCCTGGGCGGGTGTTAGTGAGAGCCTGTTGCGCCCCCGTGGAGCATATCCGCGGGGGCGTTTTGTTTTATCTTTTCATGTTTGCCAAACGCTTTGACTCTGCTAGAATTGGGATGGCATTCGTAGTATCTTTTCCGGAGCCCTTATCATGAACGAGACCCCTGCTTCCACCTCTCCCAATTGGAGCTCGACCACCAAGTTACTGGCCGGGTTGATCATCGTGGGCATTGCGGCCTTTCTCATCTACCGCTTTGCAGACCTGATCACCCCGCTGTTGATGATCGTCATCATCGTGTACCTGTTCCACCCCATCACAACCCTGCTGATGCGCGGCCTGCGGGTCTCGTGGAAGCTGGCGGTGAACATTCTGTATCTGTTGATCCTGCTTTCGCTGGTGGGCCTGCTGACGTGGGGCGGTGTAGGGTTGGTGAGCCAGGTGCAGAGTTTGATCAAATCGGTGCAGGGCATCGTGGCCAACCTGCCCGGGTACGTAGAGCAGTTTTCAAAGCAGGTCATTGTTGTTGGACCGTTCAGGTTCGATATGAGCACCTACGACTTGAACGCCCTCAGTCAGCAGTTGCTTTCATACGTCCAACCCTTGTTGGGTCAGACGGGCACACTGGTCGGTTCCCTGGCGAGCAGCGCGGCCAGCATCTTCGGCTGGACCTTCTTCGTGTTGATCGTCTCGTACTTCATCATGATCGAAAGCAGCGGCCTGCGGCGCGACCTGTTCAAGGTGGATATCCCCGGCTATACCGCTGATATCGAACGGCTTTCGAAGGAACTCAGCCACATCTGGAACGCCTTTCTGCGGGGGCAGATCATCGTCTTTCTGCTGGCCACGGTCATCTACTCCATTCTGCTGCCGATTCTGGGAGTGCGTTATGCCTTGGGCATTGCGCTGATGGCCGGGTTGGCCAAGTTCCTGCCCTATGTGGGGCCGGCCATTACGTGGCTGGTGATGGCCTTGGTGACGTTCTTTCAAGCCAACCATCCATTCGGGTTGAGCGCCCTGACGTATATGGCGCTGGTGGTCGTTCTAACCTCCTTGATCGATTGGATCATCGACTCGTTCATCACGCCACGCATCATGGCCAGCACGCTCAAGGTGCATCCCGCCGCGGTGTTGGTGGCTGCCATCATCGCCGCCAACCTGTTGGGCCTGCTCGGCGTGGTCATTGCCGCGCCGTTCCTGGCCAGCGTCACGTTGCTGGGCAAATACACCGCCCGTAAATTGTTCGATCTCGACCCCTGGCCTGAAAAGGAACCCGCCCCTTCGGCGCCCATCGGCGCAGAATGGCTGGCTCGTATCAGGGCCTTATTCACCAAACCCCAGCCCAAACCCACCCATACTGAGGAGACCAAACATGAATAACAACCATCACGAACCCCTGACCGAAACCCTCGCCGAAACCGAGAACTTCATTGCCTGGAAAGCCGACGAGCCCGATGGCGAAACCACCTATTACCTGCAAATGGGGCGCGCCACCATCAACTTCTTCCATGAAGAGTGGGAGCAGTTGCTCGACTTCATGAAAACCATCGACGAGGTCGAGCCGGATGAAGAAGGCATGTACACACTCGAGTTCGATAACGTGGATGTCTGGCTCGACGGCGAAGACTGGAGCGAGTTCAAGACCCTGGCTGCCAAACTCAAATAGCCACACACACATCCGCCGGGGATTCCAACCCCGGCGGCTTTCATGTATGAAACGCTCTCTCACTGACGTGCCCGGCCTTGAAGTGGGGCACGCGCAAAATGAACAAGCCCTTACCGGTTGCACCGTGGTGCTGTGCCGCCAGGGTGCCGTGGCCGGTGTGGATGTGCGCGGTGGCGCGCCCGGCACCCGCGAGACCGACCTGCTCAACCCGGTCAACATGGTGCCGCAGGTCCATGCCATCGTCCTCGCGGGCGGTTCGGCCTTTGGGCTCGAAGCCGCCACGGGCGTCATGCGTTATCTCGAAGAACAGCACATCGGATTCAAAACTCCAGACGCCGAAGTACCCATCGTCCCCGCCGCCATTCTCTACGACTTGAACCTCGGTCAGGCTTCGGTTCGGCCTGATGCCGCCATGGGATATCTTGCCGCCACCCAGGCCTCTGCGGCTCCGCCCGCTGAAGGGAACGTGGGCGCAGGCACCGGTGCCTCGGTGGGAAAAATGCGCGGCATGCCATACGCCATGAAGGCTGGCGTTGGCACCTGGAGCATGGGCCTCAACGGCCTCGTCATCGGCGCATTGGTGGCGGTCAATGCGGTGGGTGATGTGGTTGACCCGCAGACCGGGCGCATCGTGGCGGGTCTGCGCTCCGGCTCTACGCTGAATTGGATGAAGCGGAATCAAGCGCACACGGCCATCCACTCCAACACGGTGATCGGTGTGGT
>CAZJMZ010000167.1:0-6727 GCA_964547115.1 uncultured Anaerolinea sp.
CGCCCGATCTCCACGGCAAAGTTCGTGCCGCGGTCCCACGGGTAGACCTGGCTCATCGAAGCGAAGAACAAGCCCTTGAGCGGGGTCTGGATGGTGGGGATGTTCTTTGAATGATCCACCAACGGCACGGGCTGGGCGTACTTCGTCTTTGTCACCCACACCTTCTTCACCCAGGCCCGCGAGAACGCCGGGTTGATGCGTTGGAAGGCCGGGATGAAGCGCTCCAGCAATTCGTCATCGCTCAGCGCAAAATACTCATGCCCTAATTCCAGGTAATCGCCCGCATACACAATGCGGTCACCGCCGAAATGTTCCGGCGAAACAAAGTTCGTGTGCTCCACCAGCGCCAGCATCGGAAATCCTGCCTCCTTCGGCAGGTTGAACCAGTAATAGCCCTCACGCGAAAGCTGTTGCGTCAACGCGACCGTCATCACCACCGCGCCCATCGACTTCAATTCCAGCAGACCCTTCAAATACGACTCAGGCAAACTCGGGCACATCTGCGCCATCAAATTCGGCGACGTGGTCACCAGCACCTGATCGAACAACTCGGAGCGGCCTCCGCTTCGCACCGCCAATTGAGCCTGCTCCTGTTGAATCGACTCCACCTGCACTCCCAGCCGGATCTCCACACCCAGCGCCCGCAACTTCTCGGCGAACAGGTCTGCAAACTTTTGAAAGCCGCCCTCGAACGTGCCCAGCCGCGTCGTGCGGGCCTTGATGCGTGCCCACATCCACGCCATGTTCACGTCCTTGTAATACGGGCCGAACTTCCCCACCAGCAGCGGCTTCCACATCTGCTCATACACTTGTTTGCCCGCCCATTTCAACATCCAGGCATCGGCGGTCACTTTTTCGAGCGCGCGCCAGTTGTTCGTCAGCCGTAGAAACAGCCCCACAAACCCAAAGCGAATTTTGTTGAGCCCGAATCCCAGCCCGGGGAAGCGCAACGCATTGAGGATCGAATCGAAGGGGTGGAACTTGTCCTTGTACAGCATCACCGTCAACGGGCGCGGGAAGATGACCTTGTCCTTCAGCCCCAATTCTTCGATCAGCCCCAGCATCGCCGCATCCGATTGGAACCAGTGATGATAGAACTTCTCCACTGACCAATCCCAGTGCGGCTCCTTGAAGCCGCTCGCCAGCCCGCCCACATACTCCGCCGATTCGATGATCGTAACTTCGTGTCCCGCTTTGCGCAGGTCATACGCAGCCGACATGCCCGCATAGCCCGCGCCAATGATCGCAATTTTCATTCATGCTCCGTGGTGTGATTGAAGCCGCCTTGCCAGGCAGGCTCCAGAAGAGTAAAAAACTGTCACCTTGAAGGTGACAGTCTCTGTTTTTATCACTTTTTTGTTCTTTGTTCCAGTTTTGCCGCCAGGGTTTTCATGCGCCCCCACTCGTTGCGCACCACGTAGACCATGGCCAGTGTTTGCAGCCAGCGCAACTCGCATTCGGGGTTCTCGGCCAGTTGCTCAAAGACCTGCATGGCTTTCTCGTCGGTGCGGCGGGTTTTGGCGTATTCGGCGGCCAGCTGCAGCAGGTAGGCTTCGCGCTGTTTCTTGAGCTGTGCCTCCTGCGCCAGTTTGCCGTGTTGTTCCTCCACCAGCCTGCGGACGCGCCCCATCGCGCCCTCCAGTTCCTCCACTGTAAAGGGCTTCACCAGGTATTCCTGCACGCCGCTCGAAATGGCCGTGCGGAAGGTGGAGGAGTCTTTTTCGGCGGAAAGGATGATGCAGCCTGTGCCCGGCAGGGCCTTGAGGATCTCACGGTAGGCCGAGAGACCGTCCATTTCGGGCATGTTGATATCGAGCAGGACGACATCGGGCTGGTATTCCTTCGCCAGTTGCAGGGCCTGGGCCCCGTTTGCGGCGATGGCCACCACCTCCACGTCGTCGATGGTGGCGAGCATGAGGCGGGTGTTGCGGCGGGTTTCCTGAATGTCGTCGGCGATGAGCACCCTGAGCTTTTGTCTTTGTGCGACTTGAGGTTGCGTCATATCAAACTTCCTTTGGCTAAGACCGGAACGAACTGATTTAAGTATACCTGATGCTATCAGTCTGTCGGCACGACGCCAATTTTGCAATCAGGTTAACCTGATTCGGATAGGAGCGGGATTATTCCTCCAGCGGGGTGAATCCGCGGCCCAGTACCTCCTGCGCCGGGGAGACGATGACGAAGGCCTGCGGGTCCTCACTGGCGACCGAACTTTTCAGGGCATGCACCTCGGTGACGGTGAGCGCGCACATCAGCACGGCGCGTTCCTGACCGGTGTACATGCCTTTGCCGTTGACCGCCGTCACACCCCGGCGCAGGTCTTTCAAGATTCGAGCAGAGACGCTTTCAGCCTGGGAAGTGATGATGAGCGCCAGCAGTTGTCGGCGGCGATGACGCGGCGCGAGAAAGGCGCGCAAGCCCTTGAGATTGCCGGGGGCGGCGGGTGCGGAGTCGTCGCCGAAGCGCGGAATGACCTCGCCCGTGGCGCGCGTCATGCGGATGGTGCCGAGCGCGATCAGGCCCAGACCGAGGTAGAGCGCCAATCCCAGCCCGATCATCACCTGCCCCGAAACAGGACCAATGCCACTGCGTGCCACGAATTCGGAGAGACTGGTGGCCTGGGTGGGGAAGAGCCAGATCTTGGCTGCCCACGAGGCGTATAAAATGAAAAAGATCCACAGGTAGTTGCGGCGCAGGCGGCGGCCAAAGGCCTCCCACATCGAGATGGGGAAACTGGGCGTGAGCAGATTCTCAGCCAGGCTCTCGGCCCAATCCGGTGAGGGATGAAAGGGCGGCACCAGCATGGCAGCATAGAAGTCGGTCTCCATCAGGCGCACGCGATAGCTCCACAGTTCGTAGTAGCGGTAGCGCCGCGCTTCGATGAACAGGAACCACAGCACCAGCAGCGTGTTGAGCAGGATCACGCCGTGATGCACATTGGGCTGGCTGAAGGCGATCGAAAGTGTGGCGCCGGTGGCCACCACGGCCCAGTTGGTGGTGGTATCGAGCCGCTGCCGCCAGACGTTGGCGCGTTGGATCTCGGCCCGAAAGAGGTGTACCATCGCGGTGACGAATTCGCTGGTCTTGAGTTTGTAGCCGCGGTAGGTCCACACGGGCTCTTCGGGTTCCTGCGGCGGTGGGGGCGGGGTCTGTTTGCGGGGCATGGCGCACATCCTTGAAGCGTGATGATGCCATTGTACAACCAACTCACGCTGCTTCCAACATCTGCACGAGGTGTGCTATATTCGTGCAAATCATTTACGGAGAATATATGAAACAACGCAAAGTCATTGTCATCGGTGCGGGGCTGGCGGGGTTGGCGGCTGCTTTCGAGTTGCAGCAGGCTGGCTGGCAGGTTACGGTCTTGGAGGCGCGTGAGCGCGTGGGCGGACGGGTGCATACCGTGCGCAGTTTTTCGCACGGGCTCATGGCCGAGGGCGGCGGCGAATTCATCGAAGAAGACCACGTGCGCATGCTGGCGCTGGCGGAACGCTTTGGCTTGAAACTGGGACGCACCGGCAACTGGCGTGGCGAGAAGAACGATTGGGTCCACTTCGACGGGCACTCAGGGCGCATTGCCGATGAGCAGGTGTGGGGTCTTAACCTGATGCAGGAAGTGGAGCGGGGGTGGGGGTTGCTCTCAGAGTTGAGTCGATTTGTCGCAGACCCGTATCAGCCTCAGGCGGCGCAGGAAGCGGCGCGACTCGATGCGCAGTCTGCGCGCGAGTGGGTCCAGTCCACCGACCTGCATCCGTTCGCGAAGAAATTTTTCATCCAGCACATCCGCTCGGAATATACCTGCGAACCGGAGCGCCTCTCGCTGCTTGATCTTGCGCGCAATGCCCGCATGTATTACACCGAAGATGTCCGCCCGCCGAGCATGCGTGTGATCGGCGGCAATGACCAGATTCCCCGCGCACTGGCCGGGGCTTTGCCTGATGTGCGCCTCAACGCCGTGGTGACGTCCATCCGCCTCAGGCCCGACGGGGTGACTGTTTCGTATCAACAAGCCGGTTCGCAGCAGACGCTTGACTCTGACTTTGCGATTCTGGCGATACCCTTATCCACCGCGCGGCAGATCGATTTCAACGGGTCGCTGCCGGCGGCGCATCAACGCATGGTAAATGAGATCTCCTACGGCGCCGTGACCAAGGTACTGATCGAATATCGCACGCGCTTCTGGCAGGGGCGTGATTGGAACGGACGCCTGACCACCGATGCGCCCATCATCATTACCTGGCATGCCACAAGTCACTTTGAGCATGAGCGCGGCATTCTCACCGCCTATACCGGCGGTGGACCCGGCGCGTATCTCTCATCGCTCTCGGATGCCGAACGCACCCGCCTGGCGGTGGAGGAGATCGAGCGCCTGTTCCCCGGCTCGGCTGACCTGGTCGAGCACACCGAAACGATCGCCTGGCTCAACGAGCCCTTCACGCGGGCTTCATATATGGCGCTCGCGCCCGGCGATGTGCTGGCGCATTGGCAAACCTTGTTCGCCCCGGCCGGGAGGCTGTTCTTTGCGGGTGAACATGCCACTGCCATTCAAGGCTTCATGGAAGGTGCCGTGGAAAGCGGCCAGCGTGCGGCGTCACAAATTCTGGCCAGCGGTGTTTGAGAAACGATCATGAATGAAGCCATGAAGAATTTTTGGGCCGGAGTGCGGGCCGAGATCCCCCTGCTGATCGGGGTCTTTCCGTTTGGCATGATCTATGGCGCCCTGGCGTTGAACGCCGGGCTGGACAAACTAACCTCGCAGATGATGTCCTCGATCGTGTTCGCCGGTTCCTCGCAGTTCATCACCACCCAGTTGGTGCATGAGGGTGCGCCCGGCCTGGTGATCGTGGTGACCATTGCCGTGGTCAACCTGCGGCACATGCTGTATTCCGCCTCGCTGGCGCCGTATCTTGCGAACCTGTCCACCCGCTGGAAGGTGCTCCTTTCCTACTTCCTGACGGATGAAGCGTACGCGCCCAGCATTATCCAGTATGAAAAAGAAGGTGTTCAGCCGTTCAGTCACTGGTTCCTGCTGGGGGCGGGGTTTTCTTTGTGGTTCATCTGGCAGGTGAGCACAGCCTTCGGCATCTTTCTCGGCACGGCCATCCCTGAATCCTGGTCGCTGGATTTTGCCCTGCCGTTGACGTTCATCGCGATGGTGGTGCCGGTCTTGAAGAACCGTCCGGCCATTGCCTCCGCGCTTTCGGCGGGTGGTGTGGCCCTCGCGGCTTATCAACTGCCCTTTCGCCTGGGGTTGATATTGGCGGCTGTGGTTGGCATCGCCGTGGGCACTGTTCTGGAAGGTTGGCAGGCAACCCAAAAGGAGCAGGGATGAATATCTGGCTGGTGATGTTATTGGGTGGGTTGGTTACGTTTGGGATGCGGTTCTCGTTGATCTATTTGTTTGGCCGCATCCACATTCCTGAGACGTTACGGCGGGCCTTGCATTATGTGCCCCCGGCAGTGCTTTCAGCGATCATCTTCCCCGAGTTGTTCCTGCGCGATGGGCAGTTGAGCCTCTCATTGGATAATGTCCGTTTGCTGGCAGGGCTGGGGGCGGTGCTGGTGGCCTGGTTCAGCAAAAACACCCTGCTCACCATTCTGGCAGGGATGCTGTTCTTGTTGCTTTTACAGGTGGTGCGTTAGGGCTGTTAGAGAATGACCGTTTCCAGCTGGTTGCCGCCTTTACGTTGGATCTGGGCCAGCGCCTCACGGGCTTTTTCGATCAATTGGTCGGTTTCGGTCTGCACGGTCACGCGGGAAGCCGAGACCACCGCCGCCCCAATGTTCACAGGGATGGTGGTGCCATCCAGCAGGGTGACATCCGTTGTAGTGATGCTCTTGTAGAGCCGGTTGGCGATCTTGACCGCATCCTGTCCGAACACAAAGGGGATCGGCAACAGGAAGGTGGCTTCATCGAAATGTCCGACACCGTCATACGGGCGGCTCTTTTCACGAATGGCCTGGGTGAGCAGTACCAACACATCGTTGCCCACGCCGGGACCGTGTTTGGCTTTGATCTCCTCAAGGTTGTTCACCCGGATCGCGATCAGACTCAGGGGTGCCTGATTGCGGCGGGCCCGTTCCAGCTCGCCCTTCGAGAAGGTAAGGAAAGCCTGCGGGTTCAGCAGGTTGGTCAGCGGGTCGAGCATGGCGGTCTGGTCGAGCGCGGCCCGCGCCTGAGTCAGGCTGTCATCGAGGCCCAGGATGCGTTCACCGATCTGCACCCGTGACTTGAGCTCAAGCGGCACAACCGGTTTATAGATGTAATCATCCGCCCCGGCACGGACCACGGTCACCTCAGGGTCGGCGCCGCGGGGCGTGACAAGCAGGATGTAAATGTAATAGGGCGGTTTGGCTTCGCGGAGGCGGGCAATGAACTGGGCTTCGTCGATATCGGTGGTGGCGCGGTCAGCGATCACAAAGCGCAGGTCGCCTTGTTGCAGCAACTGCATGGCGCCCTCGCTGTTCCCCACCGTGATGATCTCATGTTTATTGGCTTGCAAGACCTGCTGGATGACCGAACATTCCGTCAAGTCGTTATTGATGACGAGGATCCTCATTCTGCCTCCTGTGGGTATTATATCGCAAGGCCTCGGCGGCGCGTGTTGACAAACGATACCTCCCATAGTAATATTTGCCCCGCTTTGACCACGCCGAGGTAGCTCAGTGGCAGAGCAGGGGACTCATAAGCCCTTGGTCGGGAGTTCAAATCTCCCCCTCGGCACAC
>CAZJMZ010000168.1:0-6716 GCA_964547115.1 uncultured Anaerolinea sp.
CCCACACCCAGCGCCAGCGACGTGCGCGTGATGGCGCCGATGTTGCCGGAGATGCTCACATCCTCCAGCACCACCATGTCCTTTTGGATTTTGGTGATCGCTTCAAGCCCGATGGGCTTTGGTGTTTTGGCAATGGCGAAAATGCGCGTGAGTTTGTCGTTCTCAAAGATCTTCTTGGTGGTGCGTTTGGCTACTTCGAAGATCTGTGTTTGGGGGGCAAGTTTCTGCTTCAACTCGTCCGAGACCAGCTCATCGCCCGCATAATACACAGACTCAAGTTCCACACCCGCTTCTAGGGCCTGGAGAATATTCTCTTCATCATCGATCAGGATGCGGTTGAGTTCGATGCGTCCGGGGCGGGTGAGCAGCTTACGGATGATGAGCGCCTGCGGGTGCAGGAGCGAATCCACAAGATTGGGGTTGGTCGGGGGGGTGGGTTGGTCGGTCATGACCGCAATCATACTGCAAAAAACTAGCGCAACGCATACTCCACGGCGGCTTCGGCATGGATGCGGGTGGTATCGAACAACGGCACGCGGGCATCGGATGGTTGCACGAGCAGGCCGATCTCGGTGCAACCGAGGATCACGCCTTCAGCGCCCTGCGCGATCAACTGCTCGATGATCGTGAGGTACTGCTGTTTGGAAGCGGCTTCGATCTGACCCAATACGAGTTCTTCATAGATCACCCGGTGGACGATCTCGCGGGAAGCCGCCTCGGGCACCAGCACATCCAGGCCATACTTTTGCGTCAGCCGGCCTTTGTAAAAATCCTCTTCCATTGTGAAGCGTGTGCCAAGGAGCCCAATGCGCTGAATTCCAGCCGCCTTGACGAGTTCAGCCGTGGCATCAGCAATATGGAGCAGGGGAATCTGCACCCGGGCCTGAACCGCCTCTGCGACCTTGTGCATGGTGTTCGTGCAGATGACCAGGAACTCAGCCCCGCCTCTTTCCACGCTTTGAGCGGCTGCAGCTAACAAACCTGCGGCTTCGTCCCAGCGACCCTGATGCTGCAAGGTCTCCACCTCGGCAAAGTCCACTGAGACCATGACGCACTTGGCTGAGTGCAGCCCGCCCAGGCGAGCTTTCACGCCTTCATTGACCAGCCGATAATATTCGCTGGAAGATTCCCAACTCATGCCGCCGATCAGGCCGATGGTTTTCATGTTGGTCACTTTCGCAGGCTATGGCTCAACGCAACGATATCGCCCAATACACCGCTGGCCGTCACCTCGTGCCCGGCACCCAACCCGCTGACCGTGACCGGGTTGTTGAGGTACTGTTGGGTATGGAAGACCACCACGCAATCTGAAGCGGGTGTCAGACCCAGTTTGGCGGTGGGTTCGGCCCCAACCAGCCCCGCGCTCAATTTGCCATTCTGAACCACAGCCGCATAGCGGAGCTTTTTGCCGCCTGCCGTCAACGCGGCCACCCGCGCCGCAACAGACTCGTTCAATGAGTCCACGTTCTGCATGAATTGATCGATGGTCAGGGTGTTCATCTTTTTGGGGTACAGAGACTCGACCTTCACATCCTGGATCTCCAGCCGGTGGCCGAGCATGCGGGCCAGGATCAGGGCTTTGCGCGCTACATCCATGCCCGAAAGGTCGAGGCGCGGATCAGGCTCGGTGTAACCGCGCGCCTTGGCTTCACGCACGGCATCGCCAAAGCGGGCGCCAGCCTCCAATTGGGAGCTGAGGAAACTCAACGTGCCGCTCAATGAACCCTCGATGCGTTTAACGACATCACCACTGTTCAGCAACGTGTTCAGGGTGCTGATGACCGGCAGGGCTGCGCCGCAAGTCGTCTCCCAACGCGAGCGTTCATCGGCCAGCGCATCCCACCAGCTCAAAGGCCCCACCAGCGGAACCTTGTTCGCCAGCACCACACCCATGCCGCGCTTTTTGCCTTTGAGCAGGGCTGGCACCACGGCATCAGAAGCTGTGGTGTCCACAAGAATGGTGTTGGCGGGCAGGCTGGCGATGAGGGCCGCATGATTAAGCGCCTTGGCATTGGGCAGGCGCCCTGATCGGGCCTTGGCTTGCAAGACTTTATTCAATGTGGTTTCAGTGAGACCGCGTGCATTGAAAACCACCCCTGCACTGTCAGACATGCCGAGAATGTTCAGTTTGAGGCCGTTGCGCTGTTTGTGCAAAGCGCGGGCTGCGATGATCTGGCGCGTCAGCGCCTGCCCGACTCGGCCAAAGCCGAAAAGGAAGAGGGGTTGTGTGTCCATGGGAATGCTCCTGCCCGATGAAATTGTAGTTCGTATTGGGGAGGCATTATATCCCACGCCATCCGGCAGGCTTATTGCAACTGCCCAAAACAGATGCGGCACTCATAGGCAATTGCCACTTTGCCATCAATCTGATGCAACTGAAAGACCGCCTCCAACTCTGCCAGCATGGGTTGATAGGCAGGGTCTTCAGGTGTGGGGCAATAGGATGAGGAGAGCACCCGTCCGCGCAGGCCGGCAAAGTCCACCACTTGGGAGTTTTCAAAAGATTGGAAGCGGGCGATGCCCGGTGAGAACCATTGACGCAGACCCTCTTCGATGGGCTGACCATCGGTTTTGGCTTCGGCAGTTTGCGGCTCAAGGTATTGATACCAGATGCGCTGGTTATATGCCTGCATGAACGCGGTGTCGGTGCGGGGAATGTTCCAGACCAACGCCACCCAGCCTCCGGGGCGGAGGATGCGTAAAAATTCCCGGCGAGCGGCCTCCGGCTCGAACCAATGAAAAGCCTGACCGACGGAGATCAGGTCCACGCTATGGTCATCCAGTGTGGTGGCTTCAGCGGTGGCAGCGATACTGGTGAAGTGTGGGTACGGTTGCAGGAACTGGATACCCGCCTCGCGCATCCCCGTGTTTGGCTCGACCCCAATGACCTTGTGCCCCGCTTTGAGAAAGACCTCGGCCAACAACCCCGTCCCCGAAGCGACATCGGCCACGAGGGCGGTGGCATCGAGCCCACAAGCCGTGTGCAGAAATTCAACGACCGCCTGCGGATACGACGGCCGGTATTTGACATAATTTTCAACCGTGCGGTCAAAGCGTTTGATCGAATTGTTGGTCATGGGAGCCGGTCTTTCAAGATGTTCAAAGTGCTGCTGGGATTTTTGCTAATCCACGCTGACGGGCGCCGGGCTGGGGCTGCCATGGCCCTGTTCCTTGAGTTCCATCTTGGGCGCGAAGAACACACTGAGCAGGGCCAGTGATGCGGCGGCGCACGCGATGACGAAAACAGCACCAACCGCCTCGGTCAGTGCGAGCCGCAGGCCAGCTGATAACGCCTGCCCCGAACTGGAACCTGGCTCAAGGAGCTGCGAGACCAGGGATGGGTCCAGTTGGGCTGCGGCCAGTTCGGATGTCAACCGGGCGGTGAGGACCGCGCCCATGATGCTGACGCCCAGCGTGCCGCCCATCGAACGGCTGAACTGCATCGTGGAGGTGGCTGTGCCGAGATAGCGGCGCTCCACCACGGTTTGCACGGCGATCAGGAACGGGGGAATCGAGAAGCCCATGCCCAGGCCCATCAGGGCCACAAAGACCATCAACAGGCGCTGGTCGATATCGGGTGTGATGCGCGACATGAGGAACGCGCCCACCGTCAACAGGCTGGTGCCGAGCAAGGCCAGCTGGCGAAAGCCCACCCGCAGCATGATGCGCGTGCCGATGATGCTGGCTGTCACCCAACCCAGCAGCATCGGCGACATGGTGATGCCTGCCCGGGTGGCGCTGGTGCCCAGCACCGATTGCACGAACAACGGCACATACGAGATACTGCCGAACATCGCCGCACCCGCCAGCACACCATGCGCAATGGTGGCTGCGAATAAACGCTCGCGGAACAATGCAACCGGCAGGATCGGGTCCACGGCGCGGCGCTCGACCCACAGCAGCAGCGTGAATAAAAGAAGGGAGGTCAGCACCAGCCCCAGGCGTAAGGGCGAAGCGAGTTCGTCGGTCAGGCCCAGCAGCAGGGTGACGATGGCGGTCACCAACAACCCCGCGCCGGCGTAATCCACCGCAGGCTTTTCGCGGCTGACGTTTTGATCGCGCCAGCCAAAGCCAACGAACGAAGCCGCCAGCAGGCCGGGAATGATATTGATGTAGAACACCCAATGCCATGAGAGCGAGTCCACGAGAAAGCCGCCCAGCAATGGCCCGATAATGGACGAGACGCCCCACACGCCCGAGAACACGCCCTGCATTTTGGTGCGCTGTTCGAGCGAGAACATTTCACCGATGAGCGTGAAGGCCAGCGGCAGGATGCCGCCCGCACCGATGCCCTGCAGTGCGCGGGCCAGGATCAATTGCGTCATGGTTTGGGCCTGGCCGCTGAAGATCGAGCCGGTGAGGAAGAGCGTCATCGCGACGAGGTAGACCTTGCGCCGGCCGTACAGGTCGGAGAGTTTGCCGTAGAGCGGCACGGTGGTGGTGGAGGCCAGCATGTAGGCCGAGAACAGCCAGGCATAATGTTCGAGCCCGCCCAGTTGGCCGACGATGGTCGGCGCGGCGGTGCCCACCACGGTGGATTCCATCGAAGCGAGGAACAGGCTGAGCATGATGCCTATGGTGACGATGATGATACGGTTACGTGACATGGTGGGTCCTTTTATTGAGCAAAGCCCGCGGGCATCTGAGTTTCGCCGCTGACGCTGAGACGCTGAATATCTTCGGCCCGGTCGGGGTACAGTTGCAGTAACTGTGCCTGTGTGCCGCCTTCAAAAATATCGCCGGTGAAGCCCGGCGCAACAGTGCAACCGAATAGAGAATATAAC
Source organism: uncultured Anaerolinea sp. (assembly GCA_964547115.1). Taxonomy (GTDB): domain Bacteria; phylum Chloroflexota; class Anaerolineae; order Anaerolineales; family Villigracilaceae; genus Defluviilinea. The sequence goes on from CAZJMZ010000168.1 coordinate 4,785, forward strand.
CCACCGGAACGTACATGCCCGGCCTGCCACACACCCGCCGGAATGACGAATTGCACCTGCTGGCCCTGCGTGTGGTCGCTGCCCAGGATCACATCACGGCTGGAGCCATCGGGGTATAGCAACACCAACCGCAATGGGTCGCCGCCGTAAAAATGCCAGACCTCATCGTACTTCAACCGATGGAACAGCGAGACACTGCGCGGCTCATCGCAATACATGCCGATCATGGCCGTGCCCACCGGTTTGCCGCCTGCGAACTCCTGCGCCGAGCGATAGGTGCTCACGAACAACGTCCCTTCGACGGGCAGGGGTTGGAGATGATAGTGCTCGATCAGGGACTGGATGACAGGCTGCATGGCGTCTCTTTCTGGATGGACAAATCGCGGTGAATCGAAGAAAATAGCACGGTCGTAAAAACGGCTCCGCCCTCTCTCTGGACGGCGGATACCGATCTGAGACCGGTTCCCCGGAAAGGGCCCGGGCCTCTGAATTCTACTGCATCCACAAGTTGGGATGGAACGGGAGAAGAAATGAGTCAGGCAATTACTGTGGTCAAACTGGGCGGCACGGAGGGCGTGGATTTTTCCGCGATCTGCGCCGATGCCGTGGAGTTGTTGCAGCAAGGCAGAAAACTGGTCTTTGTGCATGGCGGCTCGGCGGAAGCAAATGCTCTCGGTGAAGGTCTCGGCACGCCGCCGAAGATGATCACATCGCCTTCGGGCTACACCTCCCGCTACACCGATAGAAAGACTCTCGAGATCTTTTTGATGGCGGTGAACGGCAAGGTCAATTCGTTGTTGACGGAGCAGTTGCAGATGCTGGGCGTCAATGCGTTTGGCTTGTGCGGACTCGACGGGCGCCTGATGCAGGCCACGCGCAAAGAGTCGGTGCAGAGCATTGAGAACGGCAAGCGCAAGATCATCCGCGATGATTACACGGGCAAGATCGAACAAGTGAACAGCGGATTGTTGATGATGTTGATCGATGCTGGTTACCTGCCGGTGATCGCGCCGGTGGCGGTCAGTGAAAAAGGGGAGGCGCTGAACGTGGATGCCGACCGTGCGGCGGCGATGGTGGCCTCTGCGTTGAAGGCGGAGACTCTGTTGTTGTTGACAGCGGTGCCGGGGTTGATGAAAAATTTCCCGGATGAGTCAACGCTCATTCGGCAACTGCCGATGAATCAACTGGCGGCGGCGAGTGAAGCGGCGCAGGGTCGCATGAAGAAGAAAGTGTTGGGCGCGGAGGAAGCGCTCAAGGGCGGCGTGAGTCGCGTCATCATTGCCGATGGGCGCATCCAGAAGCCGATCTCGAATGCATTGCTGGGCAACGGCACAGTGATCCAATAGCAGGCTCGATGTTGCCGGGCTTGAATTGCCTGACAACTTATCTGTCATGAACTGAAACTCCTGCAGATTTGTGTTGACATATTTTGCATGGATGGTAGAATACCGCCCAATGTCTGCAAATCTGCTGCGCCGCAACCGTCGTACGAAACCGGCTTTTTTCGGAAGGTTGGATGTTTTCGGTTTGCCCGGCGTAATATTTTTGAAGTAAATCCAAAACAGCTCTCCCTTTCGGAGGGCTGTTTTTTTGTGTATCGTTTTAGAAAGGAAGCTGTATGACCGCCACGCTTGTATTGGAAGATGGAACCATTATCGAAGGTCGCGCATTCGGTGCGGAGACCGATACGGTATTCGAGTTGGTGTTCAACACCAGCATGACCGGCTACCAGGAAATTCTCACCGACCCCTCGTATCGCGGACAGGGAGTCTTGTTCACGGTATCGCACATTGGCAATGTGGGCATCAACCTGGAAGATGACGAATCGGCGAAGCCGCAGGTATCGGCAGCAGTCATCCGCTCTTTGAGCCCGGTCGTTTCCAATTGGCGTTCGGCGTTGACGTTATCAGACTGGCTCAAGCAACATGGCGT
>CAZJMZ010000169.1:0-6665 GCA_964547115.1 uncultured Anaerolinea sp.
TTGAAACCTCGATACTGCATCTGGACTCGATACCGCCCAATAAAGTGCTCGATGAGCGCCGGGTCGAAGAAGTCTCTGGCTACGCTTTTGACCAGCGCTTCGCCTCCTACCACGCTCAAAGCGGCTTCTGCTACAAATGGCAGTTTCACCAGCCTAAGCAGTAGTGTCTGAGCCACTGGCTTGACACCAGCCGAGTCGATGAGCACCAACCTGCGGACTCGTTCGCGATGGCGGAGCGCAAAGGCTGAGGCGATGGGTCCGCCCATGGAAAGGCCGATCAGGTTCACGGGTTGGGTGAGGCGCAGCGCGTCCAGCAGACCGGTGAGCTGATTGATGAACAGGTCGAGCTTGTAGGGCTGGTCGGGCCGGTCGGAAAATCCGCGCCCGAAAAGGTCATAGCGCAACGGCTGTTGACCAGCCTCGACGAGGAAGCGAAAGGTGGGATCGTAAATGAAGGATGGCACCGAGAACCCATGCACCAGAACGGTTACCGGGGCTGATTCGTTCCCGCCGCGTTCGTAATGCGTGATGCCTTCAGCGAGTGTAATGAATGCTCCGCCCGCTGCGCTGCGTGTGGTGGCGTTCAGTTCCAGGGTTTCGTCGCGGTCGGGGAAGCGCATGGAATAAAAAGGGCGGGGGATGCCCGCCCGGTTTAGAGCCTGCCGAGTGCGCGCAAGACGCGTTCGGGTGTGTAAGGGAATTCATCGATCCACACACCGGTGGCATCGTGAATGGCGGCAGCGATGGCGGGGGCCACGCCGAGGTAGGGCAGTTCACCGATGCCGCGCGCGCCCCACGGCCCGTTCGGGTCGGGGACTTCGACGAGCACGCTCTCCACTTTTTCGGGGATGTCGAGAATGGTGGGGATGAGATACGTGCTGAGTTGGTCGGTGAGCACACGCCCATCCTTGTGTTTGTATTCTTCGAGCACGGCATAGCCCTGGGCCTGAATGACTGCGCCTTCGATCTGACCTTCGACCAGGGCTGGGTTGATGGCCTTGCCCACATCGTCCGCTGAGACGATGCGGATGACGCGCACATGCCCGGTCTCGGTGTCCACTTCCACTTCGGCGCCTTGCGCCACCCAGGCGTAGGCAAAGTTGGGGGTGGAGTGACCAGTTTCAGGGTCGAATTGATTCGTGCGCGGAGCGAGATATTTGAACTCGGCGATGGCCGGGCGTTCTTCAGAGTTCCATTTGGCGAGGGCTGCCTCGGCTGCGCCACGAATGGCATTGCCAGACATGAACGTCATGCGGGAGGCTGAGACCGAGCCTGAGTTACTTTGAGTGGCGGTATCCGATGTGCGCAGTTCAATGAGGTCCACGGGCAGGCCCAGTGCTTCGGCTGCCATTTGGCGCATGACCGTATGCGTGCCCTGACCCACTTCAGCGCTGGCATGGTGCAGCACAGCCCGCTCGATGCCGGTCTTGCCGTGCAGTTCCACTCTGGCCCAACAGTTCTCCTGGTAGCCAAATGAAAAACCAATGTTCTTAAAGCCAGCAGCAAATCCGCGCCCGCGTTTGAGGTGGGGAGTAGTGGGGCGGGATAAGGGCTTCTGCCATTGCATCCGTTCGGCCGCCGCCTCAATGCATTGCACCACACTGACCGGGCTGGGTGAAGGGGTACCAACGCCCATCGGGTCGCCATCGCGTAAGGCATTCTTCAAACGGAACTCCACCGGGTCCATGCCGAGTTTTTCGGCGAGTTTGTTCATTTGGGCTTCAGCCATGAACAAAGCCTGTGGTGCGCCAAAACCGCGGAAAGCCGCACCCGGCACATTGTTGGTGTATACACCGTACACATCGGTCTTCAAATTGGGGATGAGATATGGGCCCGACGAAGTAATGGCAGAATTGCCCAGCACTTTATTGGAGGTGTACATGTACGCGCCGCCATCACCGATGATCTCGTTCTCGGCTGCGATCAGTTTGCCATCTTTGGTGGCACCCCATTTGGCACGCAGAAACACCTCGTGGCGTTTGCCGTGGCCGATCATCGATTCCTGCCGCGTCCATATGATGCGTACCGGGCGGTTCAATTTTTGCGCAGCCAGGGCCAGCACGATCTGCACCGACATGTCTTCGCGTCCGCCAAAGGCGCCGCCAATGGCCGGGTAGATGATGCGCACTTGCTCATTGGGCAAGCCGAGTGCGTGTGCCACCTGATGCTGGTCTTCATGCACCCACTGCCCGCCGCACACGATCGCGATGCGGCCTTCTTCATCGAGATATGCCAAGCCCGCCTCCGGCTGGAGGTAGGCATGTTCCTGCACCGGGGTGTGATACTCGCCCTCAACGATGACATCAGCCTGCGCGAAGGCTATCTCTACATCGCCCTTGCGGATCTTGTAATGCACGCAGATGTTCGAATCGCCGATGTGTTCATGCACACGGGGAGAATCCGGGTGCATGGCTGCCCGCGCATCGGAGACGACAGGCAGGTCTTCGTAGTCCACTTCGATGAGCTTCACGGCAGCCGCGGCCTGGGCTTCGGTCTCTGCCACCACTGCGGCCACCTGGTCGCCCACGAAACGCACAATATCTGTGCCGGGTTTCGATGAGCCGGGGCCACAGAGCACGGGTTGGTCCTGCCATTGCAGGCCGTACTCGTTGACTGGCACATCCCGTGCAGTGAGGACCTCCACCACGCCGGGTGCGGCTTTGGCCTTTTCGATGCGAACGGCTTTGACACGCGCGTGCGGCCTGCCAGCGAACAGCATCTTCATGTGCAACATGCCCGGCATGGTCAGATCGCCGGAGTAGGGAGTTTCACCGGTTACTTTACCGCGTGCGTCCACGCGGGGGAGGGAGTGCCCAATGGTGGAGTAAATGGTCATGGTTGAAGGATTGTTTTTCAGGCAGGGCCCGTTCGGCCGCTGTCAAATTTGATGGATGGGAACGATGAAAAGGGGTCAGCGCGTATACTTCTTGGTCTTCACACGCGGTGGCGGCACATCCTGCGGGCCATATTGACTGGGGCCCACCATCGAGTAGATGTATCCGTAGACCACCGAGAGCAGGCTGCCGATCAAAACGGTCAACAATACAGCAAAGATCAAGTTGGCGATCAGGTTTGGTTGCGTGCGCAGAAAGCCCCACAAACCCCGCAGGCCGGTCAGCGCCTCCAGGGCCGGGGGAATCTGAATGACCCCCAACCAATTCGGGGGAATCTGTACGCCGCGGGCCACCGCCACGTTAACCAACGCGACTGCCGCTGCATAAGAGAAGATCGGAATGATCACCATCAGCAAACATCCCACGCCACGCACCACCGGGTGAATGGAGCGGTTGCGGGGCGGTCCCTGTTGCTGCCGGCTGTTGGATGCATATTTGCCCATAAGTCAAGTTCCTCTATATTTGGAGTTTGCTTGCGTCTTCCACGGCTTGCACGATCTTGTAATAGCCGGTGCAGCGGCATAGATTTCCGGTGAGCGCCTGCTCGATCGCACTGCGCGTGGGCTGTTCTTTTTCATCCAGCAGCATGGCTGCTGACATGATAAAGCCCGGCGTGCAATAGCCGCATTGCACAGCCCCGTGTTGTACAAATGCAGCTTGCACCGGGTGCAGGCTTTCTTCACTGGCCAGGCCTTCCACGGTGGTGATGACCGCACCATGCGCCCGCGGCGCAGGGACCAGACAAGCCATCACCGCCTTGCCGTCCAGAAACACCGTACACGCACCGCACTCGCCCTCGGCACAGCCTTCTTTTGAACCAGTCAGCCCAAGGTCCTCACGCAGGAAGCGCAGCAGGGTTTTCTCGTGCCCGGTGGTGGATGTATATTTTTGGCCGTTGACGGTGGTGGTGATGGGACTCGCGGGCGACTCGTGCGCAATCGGATTCGCCTCAACCGACTCGCGACTCCACAACAGCACCGCCTCAGACATCGCCCCGGCCTGCTTCTCACCATCACGCAGCGACTTTAACCCACGACTGGTACACACGCGCACCATCTCGCGCCGGTAGGCCGCCGACCCGCGCACATCGTCGATGGGTTTGGCAGCTTGCATGGTCAGGGTGGCGGCTTCGGCGATGGTCTCTTCGCTGAGGGTCTTGCCAATGAGATAGGCTTCGGCTTCAGGGGCGTGGATGATGGTGGGGGCAACCGCTCCCAGCGTGATGGATGCCGCTCGGACAGTATCCGCCTCGATGGTCAGAATGAGCGCGACGTTGATGACCGAAATGGCCTGGGCGCGGCGTAAAGCCAACTTGATGAATGTCCCGCGTTGCGAAGCGTTCAGCGCCGGGAAGGAAATATCCACAAGCATCTCATTCGGCTGCATGACGGTCTTACGCACACCGGTGTAGAAATCCTTGAGCAGGAGGGTGCGCGACCCGTTGACCGAGCGCAGCGTGACCGAAGCACCCAGTGCCATGAGCGGGGTGATGGTGTCGTTGGCAGGCGAGCCGGTGATGAGGTTGCCAGCCACGGTGCCACGGTTGCGGATCTGCGGCGCACCCACTTCCCAGGCTGCTTTCGCCAGCGGGTAGGCGCGTTCGCAAATGAGGCTGGATGCTACACAATGATTGTGCGTGACGAGCGGGCCAAGGTGGATGATGTTGTCTTCGTCGAGGGTGATCTGGTCGAGGTGGGGGATGCGGGTGACGTCGATGAGGGTCGTAAGGCCCTTGCGGACGCCACGCTCCAATTCTAGGATCAGGTCGGTGCCGCCTGCCACGATGCGGGCTTGTTCACCGTGAGCCTGCAAGGCCTGCAGGGCAGCTTCCATGCTGGATGCATTGAGATAAGTATGCCACATAGATTTTCAAAGAGACCCTAAGGGTGGCTTGAACCCTTAGGGTCTTTCAGGATGTTATTTCGAACCAGTAACGACTTCGGAGCGCTTTTCGTAGGTCTCAACGGCGAGCCGGGCGAGCGCCACCACATTGCGGATGGCGGCAGGCAGGGCGGCTTCGTCGCCGAGGGAGCGTTCGAAGTTATCCACTGCACCGGATACCTGTTCAGCGAGATCGAAGAACGCGGCATCGAATTGGTAGACGGCTTCGAGCTCCTTCTCATTGATCTTGACCGCATCGAACAGGCCGGAATAGCCGCGAGGGGCGGTGCTGATCTTATCGATGAAGGTGCGCAGTTTGATCGCAGCCTTCTCGGCGTCGTCGACGTAGGCGATCATGCCATTGCTGACGAGCTCGCTTTGCAGGGCCGAGACACGCTTCCACTGTTCTTCGAAGCGGCGTGCCACGGTCTCACGCAATAACTTATCGGCGTCGCGCCGGTTCTCGCGTTGCACATATCCGCCGAAGCCGGGGATGTAGGATGCGAGCTTGCGGAGCGGGTCTTGCATGCTGGTTACTTTTTGAAAGAAATCGTCCATGGGAGCCTCCTGCGAAAATATACGAGTTCAAAGCGGATAAGTCGCACAAACCCATTATAGCCGTCTTTTCTGGTTATAATCAAGAAGTAAACCGGATGGGTGACAGCATGGCGCAGGAGTTTGCTGCAGTGCGGTGGCACTTGTTCGGAGCGTGGCAGTTCATATCACAGGTGAGCGGTGCGAGCCGTCCGCTTTGTAAATCATAAGGAGATGTCAAGATGACGACCGATATTCAAAGCCTGTTGGGCGATAAGGCGGAATCCCTGCTGGGGTTCAATGCGCCCAAAATTCCAAAGGAACGTTTGCACCTGCCGGGTCCCGATTTTATGGACCGCGTGTTCGCGCATTCAGACCGCAATAACCGCGTGCTCAACAACCTGGCGTGGATGTATAACACCGGGCGCCTGGCGGGCACGGGTTACCTTTCGATCCTGCCGGTGGACCAGGGCATCGAGCATTCAGGCGGCGCAAGTTTTGCCAAGAACCCCGCTTACTTTGACCCTGAGAACATTGTGAAGTTGGCCATTGAAGGCGGCTGCAATGCCGTGGCCTCGACGTTCGGTGTGTTGGGCATGGTGGCGCGCAAGTATGCCCACAAGATCCCCTTCATGGTGAAGATCAACCATAATGAGTTGTTGACCTACCCGAACGCGTTCAAGCAGATCCTGTTTGGTACGGTGAAACAGGCGCATGATATGGGTGCGGCGGCCATTGGCGCGACCATCTATTTTGGTTCCGATGATGCGCACCGCGAGATCATTGAGATCGCACAGGCTTTTGCGCTGGCGCATGAATTGGGCATGGCCACGGTGCTGTGGTGCTACATCCGCAATTCGGCCTTCAAAAAGGACAAGGATTACCATGTGTCTGCCGATTTGACCGGTCAGGCGAACCATTTGGGCGTGACCATCGAAGCGGACATCATCAAGCAGAAGTTGGCCGAGAACAACGGCGGTTTTCTGGCATTGAATAGCGGCGATAGCTCCTATGGCAAGCTGGATAAGCGCATGTACAGTGAACTCGCCAGTGATCACCCCATTGACCTGTGCCGCTATCAGGTGGCGAACTGCTACATGGGCCGCGCCGGTCTCATCAACAGTGGTGGCGCTTCGGGCGATAACGATTTTGCCGAAGCCGCAGCGACTGCTGTCATCAACAAGCGCGCGGGCGGTCAGGGACTGATCTCGGGTCGCAAGGCCTTCCAGCGCCCGATGGCCGAAGGTGTGAAGATCCTCAATACCATTCAGGATGTGTATCTGGATCAGAGCATTACGATCGCGTAAGTTGTGATGAAATGCAAAGAGCGCCGCCCGTTCGGGCGGCGCTCTTTTT
>CAZJMZ010000170.1:0-6621 GCA_964547115.1 uncultured Anaerolinea sp.
GTGCCGAAGAGTTCGACGGCGCGCATCAGCTTTTTGTGTTCGATGGCGTTGTTGCCCATGTAGAGCAGGAAGCGTTGATGAGCGAAAAGCTCGTGTTGGAATAGTATCTTCTCGATGACCTCATCCGGTGTGCCGACGAAATCGGAGCCGCGCAGTTGACGTTGTCCCTCCAATTGTTTTTGTGTGGCGGGGCTCCAGCCGCGCTCGCGGCCGATCTTGTTCATCATGTAAGTCTGGATGGGGTAGTAGGTATTCACGGCGTCCTGCGCATCGTCAGCGATGAGGCCGTGTGAATTGATGCTGAGGGGGATGCTGTTGGAGTCGAAACCGTATTTTTCAGAAGCTTCGCGGTAGAGGTTGAGATACGGGGCGAAACGCTCTGGCATGCCGCCGATGATGGCGAGCGCCATGGGCAGACCAAGCGAGGCGGCGCGGACGACCGATTCGGGTGTCCCGCCCACTGCCACCCAGATCGGAAGCTGGGCCTGCACCGGACGCGGATAGACGCCCAGGTTGTCGAGCGGTGCGCGGAAGTTGCCCTGCCAGGTGACGTGCGTAGACTCGTTGAGTTGCTTGAGCAGGCGCAATTTCTCATCGAAGAGACCATCGTAATCGTTGAGGTCATATCCGAAGAGCGGAAAGGATTCGATGAACGAACCGCGCCCGGCCATGATCTCGGCGCGCCCGTTGGAGAGCAGGTCCACGGTGGCGAAACGTTGGAAGACGCGCACGGGGTCATCGGAACTGAGCACAGTGACAGCGGTGGAAAGGCGGATGTTCTTCGTCCGCACCGCGGCGGCGCCGAGCACCACCTCAGGCGCAGAGACGAGATATTCTTCGCGGTGATGTTCGCCGATGGCGAAGGCATCGAGCCCGGTCTGGTCGGCGAGTTCGATGAGTTCGAGCAGATTTTTCATCACCTCGGCGGGGTTTTTCTTTGTGCCAGTGAGCGGGTTGTTGCCGTTATCTACAAAGGTGTACAGGCCGAGTTCAAAGGGGCGGGTGCGATTGGTTTGAGTCATGGGTTCCTGTTTAGAATCGTAAAGAGTTTGTTTCACACTTTAGAGGGCTTGAGGTGAAAACTTATTACGGCTGGCGCGTCTTTTCTCTCTGCACGGAAAGTGCGGATTCGCTGTTAATTTCATGGAACAGATCCGCCTGTTTCGTGAAATTCTTCTACGAAGGTGTTCGAGTTCGAACGTTGTGAAAGCTGCAAAATTCACCCTCGTAAAAGATTGACAGCACGTCAATAGCCATTACAATTGCCCTTAATCTTCAAAAGGAGCGTTGATATTCAAGCGACTCGCACGAGTGTGAATGGACAGATACTCGCGCATTTCATCTAAATTACGCCACGAATAAAATCTGGCTTCCGCCGCCCTCCAACTCAGACTTGGTGAGGCGGCGGGACTGCTTAACGCGATTGCAGTCAACACAGTGGTTCAGAGCTGTTGTGCGTTGGCTGTTTTTGTTTGCCTGAAAATGGCAGCCCTTTGACACGTTGTGTCAAAGCATCATTTTGGGCGAAAGGCCCGCCAAAAAAGAAAGGATAGAATGACCGGTCAATATTATTCCCACCTTAACCCGAAATGTGATTCGGGCGCATTTGAAGAGAAAGGTGGCTGCGGTGTGTTTGCCCGTGAGCCGATCAAGAAGGGTGAGTTGATCTGCCTGTGGGGCGGGCGTATCGTGGCGGAAAACGAGATCGACCCCAATATGGAATATTTCACCCAGCGCATTTTGCAGATCGAGGAAGGCTTGTATCTCGAAGCGCCGCTGCCGCTTGAACCCACCGATTGCTTCAATCATTCCTGCGAACCGAACGTGGGTTTTTCAGGCCAGATCGGGCTGGTGGCGATGCGTGATATTCAGGCGGGCGAGGAACTCAACTTCGATTACGCCATGTGCGATGGTTCGAACTATGATGAGTTCACCTGCTATTGTGGCAGCGAGAACTGTCGTGGGCAGGTCAAGGGCACCGATTGGTCTATTGCCGCGTTATGGGAAAAATATGACGGCTACTACATGCCGTATCTGGCACGGCGCATCGAGGCCCTCAAAGCCAAATTGCATGTTGTTGCGTAATTTGCCTGGCTTATTTGCAGAACGGATTGCACGGTACAATGGTGCAATCCGTTTTATGTTTAAATCTTTTGCTTTTCGAATTTTTGTTGTGGCCTTGGTTCTGCGTTTACTGCCTGTCATCCTGGCACGAGGGTTGGGTATCGGCCTCGACGACATGTTCCAATACGATATGCTCGCCCGCAGCCTGGCAGCCGGACATGGTTTTCGCTGGTATGCCCAAGCGGACTTGACACAACTCGCCTCCTACATCGACTTTGACCTGACCAGCGTTAAAGACTACGACCCTGCCCTGGGCATCCTCACTTCGTTTCGTGCACCGTTGTATCCGTTCTTCCTCGCCGTTGTGTACTTTCTCAATGGTGCCGATTTCTCCCGGTTCTTTGCCGCCCGGCTGGCACAAGCAGTTTTGCTCGGCGCACCACTTGCTCCGTTGACGTATCTTGTAGCGAAGCGACTCTTCCCCACCTCCGTGAGCGAAAGACCTGCCCGCGTGGCTGCCTGGTTGGTGGCGGCGTACCCCATGTTGCTGGTGTATCCGTTGGGGCTGGGAACGGAAAACCCCTTTTTTGTGCTGCTCCTCGCCTCTTTCCTCTTTCTTCTTTTTTCAATCGAAAAGCCCACCTTTGCTCCCCTGCTCTGTTCAGGTTTTTTCCTCGCCCTCACCGCCCTCACGCGCTCTGTCATTTTGCCCTTTGCGCTGGCAGCCTTTGGCCTTCTGTTCTACCTGCATGGCAAACGGGCATGGCTGACTGTGGTGTCGTTTACGCTGGTCGTCACTCCCTGGGTGGTCCGTAATTCGCTGTTGCATCACAAACTGACCGGCATCGAGACCTCAATGGGCTACAACCTGTACCTTGGGTATCATCCCGAAGGCAATGGCTCTTTCTATTTTGGCCCATCCCTGGACCTGCTGCCCATTCTGGATGACGCCGAACGCGACCGGGTCGGCACGGAGAAGGCGCTTGAATTCATTCAAGCCCAACCCGAGCGCTTCATCCCTCTGGCCGTGAACCGTCTTGGCTTTTTCTTTGGCATGGAGAAACGTGTACTGATGTACTTTTATTCCAACAACATCCTGGGGTTTGTGCCTCTGCCTCTGTTGTTGACCATTGCCTTTCTTCTACTCACGCCGTTTCTGCTGATTGCTCCCTCCGCTGCCCTGGGTTTGACGTTGTTGCGTTGGAAGCCGGAGCATCTTTTGCTGGTATTGTTGTTCGCGTTGTATATCACCCCGCATATCTTCATCCTGGCGGAAGACCGCTTCCACCTGGCGCTGGTGCCCTATTTTGCCATCCTGGCTGCCCAATTCTGGGGAAATGGCTTGAGTGCCTTATCCATGCGCTGGCGCGAATCGCAACTGGGTAGGGTATTGGTTGTCTTTGCCGTGGTTTCCGTCTGTCTGCTTGTTCTGAATTGGGGATTCGAACTGCAGCACGACTGGGATAAAATTGTGCAACTGCTCGGCCCCACAGGCAATACATCCTATTTCAACTACTGAGTATTGGTATTTATTCACTATGAATTTCCTGCTTGGCGAACGCCTCAAATTCGATTGGAAGATCGTCACCATCACGATCGTTTCCACGCTGCTCTTTATGATGGACTATTATCATCGCTTTACCCCATCAAAATATTGGGACCGTGTCATTCTGTATCTATTCATTCCACTGGTGGTGACGGTTGTGTTATTTCGCGATAACCCCCGGGAATACGGCTTCACGCTCGGTAATTGGAAAGCCGGGCTGGCGATCACAAGCATCGGCATCTTGATCATGGCGCCGGTCATTTACTATTTGGGTAGCGGCAACCCCGCGATGCAGAAGTATTACCAGCCCTACACCGTTGGCCTGCCATGGACAACCTTTCTCGACCTCATCGGCTGGGAGTTCATCTTCCGTGGGTGGATCCTGTTTGCCTACGCCCGCAAATTTGGGCCTGAAGCCCTTTGGCTGCAGGCTGTCCCGTTCGCGCTCATGCACAACGGCAAGCCTGAAGTGGAGACGCTCTCCACCATCTTTGGCGGTTTTGCCTTTGGCTGGGTGGCCTGGCGCACCAAATCTTTTGTTTACCCATTCCTGATCCATTGGTTCATCGCCACGTTTATCATTGTCGTGGCGGCGGGGTTGGTGTAAGGCATGACAGACTTCACGTTGCGCCCGGCGTTGGAATCAGAGTCAGGCGTCATCAAAGACCTGATCCATTTAACGGGGATCAACCCGATGGGGTTGGATTGGAAGCGGTTTATCGTGGCAGTCAATGCTGATGGGCAGGTGTTGGGTGTCGGGCAGATCAAGCCGCATGGGGAGGATGTCAAAGAATTGGCCTCGATCGCTGTTTTCCCCCAGTATCGCGGCCTTGGCGTGGCCCGGGCCATCATTGAATATTTGATCAAAAACGCTTCGCGCCCGTTGTATCTCATGTGCGAGTCGTCGCTGGGCGGGTTATATGCAAAGTTTGGCTTTCAGGAAGTACCTCACTCTGAAATGCCGCGCTACTTTCAGCGCATCACCACCCTCGCCGGACTTGTCACGACCTTGGCACGCAGGGATGAACGGCTGTTGGTGATGAAGTTGCAGTAAAATAACGTCCAATGCAAACCTTGAAATCGATTCTCTACATGGCAGCGGGAGTGCTGCTGGGCCTGTTCGTAGCCTTGCTGATCTGGGTGGTGGCGCGCAACCCTAGTGGTCAGGCGGTCACTTTGCGCCCTGCGCCCACCGAAAAGCCCATTATTGTGCAGGTCAGTGGCGCGGTGCCTCGGCCGGGCGTGTATGCCCTGGCGCAAGGCTCCCGCGTGCAGGATGCCATCTCGGCGGCCGGCGGGTTCCTCATCGATGCCAACAAGGCGGATATCAACCTGGCTCGCGCCCTCGAAGATGGCGAACAGTTGGATGTGCCCTACGCTGAAGGTGCTTCGCCGGTGATCGGCACGCCGGTGGTGCTACCCGGCGGCGATACCGGCAACCCGTTCGAAGCCACACCAGCTGCCACCGAGCTCATCAATATCAATACTGCCTCCCAAAGTGAACTCGAAACCCTGCCGGGCATTGGTCCCACCACGGCTCAAAAGATCATTGAGTACCGCGAAGCCAACGGCCCCTTTGTGAGCATCGAAGATATCGTCAATGTTTCAGGCATTGGGCCTGGCACTTATCAACGCATCAAGGACCTGATCACCGTCGGTCCGTGATGGATGACGAGCCGCCTCGCGCGTCGTCCGTGCCTGTTACAGCTCCCAAACTTTTTCCTACACCCTAACTCCAACGCCAGCAGACGTTGGAGTTTTACTTTTCGCCGCCCCATTTGGGAACGGAATCGCCCGAAGCGGGTTTCCACTAGCATGACCACGCGCGCTCATCGTCTCCCTCCGTTGACCAAATTCGCCTACGGCATTGGTGATATCGGTTTTAGTCTGACCGATACCACCCTCGGTGTGTTATTCCTCATCTTTCTGCTGGACGTGGTGGGTCTCGACCCGGAAAAGGCCGCCCTGGCGATCTTCATCGGTAAATCGTGGGATTACATCAACGACCCCATTGTGGGGTATTTCGCCGACCGCACGCGTACACGCTGGGGCAGGCGGCGGCCATACCTGCTCTTTGGGTTTATCCCTTTTGGCTTGTCGTTCGCATTGATGTGGTATCGCCCGCCTTTTGAAAGCCAGTGGGCGTTGATGGCTTACTATGCCGTTGCTTATCTCATCTATGATGGCTTGTATACGGTGGTCTCGATGCCATACGTAGCCCTCACCCCCGAATTGACCCAAGACTACGACGAACGGACTTCGCTTACCAGTTATCGGATGGCCTTTTCGCTGCTGGGCGGGTTGATCGCCTTCGTGGTGCCCTTGCTGCTTATCGGCACGCTTGAGCCATCCAATGTAGATAAGGTCTTGCAAATGGGGGTGATCTTTGGCATTGCCAGCGCCCTGCCGTTGCTCGTCACCTTCTTTGGTACACGGGAAAATGCGGAGTATGCATCCCAGCCTGAGCCGGGGTTAAGGGAACAGTTCCGGGCGGTGCGTGGCAACCGTCCCTTTTGGTTTGCGGCGGGTATTTTCCTGTTCACCTGGACGGCGGTGGAGATCATCCAAAATATGCTCCTGCTGTTCCTGAAATATCGCATGCGTCTGGAGGCCGAATCGGATATCGTTGCTGGCGCCGTTTTTATCACCGCCATCGTGGTACTGCCGTTCTGGGTATGGGCCTCCCAGCGCACCGATAAACGTGCCGCGTATATCTACGGCATGTTCTTCTTTATCGCGGTCATGGTCACGTTGGGATTTCTCAGCCCATCGTTGGGATTCAATGTGGTCATTGCGTTGGCTTGTTTTGCTGGTGTGGGTGTTTCTGCTGTGCATGTGCTGACCTGGGCCATGATCCCCGATGCCGTGGAAGTGGATGAACTGCAATCGGGGGCTCGGCATGAAGGCATGTTCTATGCCCTGGTGACCTTGTTCCGTAAAGTAGCTTCGTCCATATCCATTCCGATGACGGCCCTGGTTTTGGGGTGGAGTGGCTATGTCTCGAACTCAGC
>CAZJMZ010000171.1:0-6557 GCA_964547115.1 uncultured Anaerolinea sp.
TGGCCTATCTCATCTTCGGCGCTTCGGAGGATAAGAACATCCCCGGCATGTTCGCAGAAATGAAGCCGAAGATCAAGAAGCTCATCGTCACCCGCGCCGACCACCCCCGAGCGCTCGAAGTGGAGAAGATCATCGAGTTGGCGGAGCAGGCCGGAATTGAGTCCGAGGCGGTCAGCCCGGTGAAATCCGCATTGGTGCGGGCGTTGGAGTTATCGTCAAAAGATGGTAGCATTGTTTTATCCGCTGGTTCGATGTTTGTGACCGCGGAAGTGATGCAGGCTTGGAATCAAATCAACTCGTAAGGGCAAAGCCATGCTTTGCCCTTCATGGAATGGAACATGAGTCATCCAAAAGAATGGAACGAAGAAGAAGATAATTTTGACCTGACCCTCTCGCAGCGCACAGAGGAGTTGTACCGCATCCCGAACCGCGAACCCGATGCCGATGGTTTGATCGAAGCGGCGGTGTTACCGCTGCGCGACATGGTTATTTTTCCGCGTATGGTCTCGCCGTTATTCATCGGGCGCGAGACTTCACTGTTGGCCTTACAGGAAGCCCAGCGCAAGGAATTGACCGTCATCGGCCTGACGCAAAAAGACCCCGACCTGGATTTTCCCGGCGCGGGTGATTTTCTGCCCATCGGTGTCGAATTGGCAGTGGGGCGGCTGCTGGCCATGCCCGATGGTTCACACTCGGCTCTGGTGCAAGGTCGCCGCCGTGTGGAAGTGGTGCAATTCGTGCGAACCACGCCCTATCTGGTGGTGCGGGCGCGTATCATCCCTGAGCCGCAAACCGCCGACCGCCAAACCCAGGCCTTGATGCGCTCGGCACTCGACCTCTTCGACCGCTGTGTGCAACTCGACCGCACCATCCCTGAAGAAGCGCACATGTTCGCCATGAACATTTCAGAGCCGGGCTGGCTGGCCGATATGCTGGCCACCTCGCTGGCCTTGAACTTTGAAGCCAAGCAGAGCCTGTTGCTGTTGACCGATGTGCGCGGACGTTTGCAGGCCTTGAACAAGATCCTGGCGCAGGAAGTGGATGTGCTGGAATTGGAAGATGAGATCCACTCGAAGGTGCAAAGTGAAGTGGATAAGAGTCAGCGTGAGTTCTACTTGCGCGAACAAATGCGCCAGATCCAGAACGAACTGGGCGAAGGCGATATCTTCACCCGCGATGCCGCCGACCTGAAGAAGCGACTGGATGAAGCGAAACTGCCCGCCGAAGCGAAAACGGTGGCCTTCAAGGAACTCGAACGCCTGAACCAGATGCCGCCCATGGCGCCTGAAGTGGGTATCATCCGCACGTATCTGGATTGGATCCTGGAACTGCCGTGGGACAATACCACGCCCGATAACCTGGATGTAAAGAATGCGGCGAAGATCCTGGAGCGCGACCACTATGGCCTAAAGAAGGCCAAGGAACGCATTCTTGAGTATATTGCGGTCCGTTCGCTCAAGCCCAAGAAGGAACGCCAGCCGATCCTGTGTTTTGTGGGACCTCCCGGTGTGGGCAAGACCTCGCTGGGGCGCTCGATCGCAGATTCGCTGGGGCGCAAGTTCGTGCGCGTGTCGCTGGGCGGCGTGCGGGATGAGGCCGAGATCCGTGGTCATCGGCGCACCTATATTGGCGCACTGCCCGGGCGCATTATTCAGACCATGAAGCGGGCCGGAACGTCGAATCCGCTGTTCATGCTGGATGAGATCGATAAGCTGTATTCCGATTTCCGGGGCGACCCGGCTTCGGCCATGCTGGAAGTGCTGGACCCTGAACAGAACAACGCCTTCAGTGACCATTACCTGGAATTGCCGTTCGACCTCTCGAAGGTGATGTTCGTGACCACGGCCAACAACCTGGGCACGATTCCCCCCGCTTTGCTCGACCGTATGGAAGTCATTGAGTTTCCCGGTTATATCGAAGAGGAAAAACTCGAGATCGCGAATCGTTACTTGATCCCCCGTCAGCTGGAGGAAAATGGGTTGGACGGGACCAGCCTGCAATTTGAGGCTGATGCGTTGCGTCGCATGATCCGTGAATATACATATGAAGCGGGTGTCCGTAACTTGGAGCGGGAGATCGGCAAGGTCTGCCGCAAGGTTGCGCGCTTGAAGGCCGAGGCCAGGAAATTCCCCACGACCATCACTGCCGATGTGGTGGAGAAATTGCTGGGGCCGCAACAGTTCTTCCAATCGGAGGCCGAATCGAGCGATGAGGTGGGGGTGGTCACA
The DNA here is from genome assembly GCA_964547115.1 of uncultured Anaerolinea sp. Taxonomy (GTDB): domain Bacteria; phylum Chloroflexota; class Anaerolineae; order Anaerolineales; family Villigracilaceae; genus Defluviilinea. The sequence goes on from CAZJMZ010000171.1 coordinate 2,229, forward strand.
TCGCTGGCGTGGACGGAGAACGGTGGCGAGATCATGGCCGTGGAAGTGGCCGTGCTGGAAGGCAAGGGCGGCCTGCAAATGACCGGGCAGATGGGGGAGGTCATGCAGGAGTCTGGTCAGGCCGCGTTGACCTATATCAAATCGCGGGCGGCTGAGTTGAACATTGACATGGATGTGTTCGAGCGCATGGATATTCATGTGCATATGCCGGAGGGCGGCATTCCCAAGGATGGGCCATCTGCGGGCATTACGATGGCCACGGCGATCGTCTCAGCGCTCACGGGGCGGCCGGTTTTCAAGCACATCGGCATGACCGGTGAGATCACCCTGCGCGGACGTGTTCTGCCGATCGGCGGGGTGCGTGAGAAAGTGTTGGCCGCGCATCGGGCCGGGCTGAAGACCGTTTTGCTACCCGAGAAAAATATGAAGGACCTGGTGGACCTGCCGAAAACCGCGCGGTCTGAATTGAAGATCGTTCCGATCAAACATATGGATGATGTGCTGAAGCTGGCGCTGGCAACCGAGGCGGTCATTGAGCCGCCCAAGCCGCGAAAACAAAGTAAGGAAGAGTCCCAAGAGGAAGAATAGAACTTCATCAGAGGTCGAAGGTCAAACATCAACAGATCGAGACTTTCGGCCTCTGATATTTGATCAGCCTGAGGGTCCATGTTTATTTCGCTTAAAGATAAAGTCGTCCTCATCACTGGCGCCTCCTCAGGCTTTGGGGAGGATGCCGCGCGGCTCTTTGCCAAAGAAGGCTGCAAGGTCGTGCTGGCTGCCCGTCGCCTTGACCGCTTGCAGGCTCTTGCGGCTGAGATCCAAAACGCTGGCGGAGAGGCGCTCGCTGTGCCGGTGGATATCAGCAAACCGGCCGAGATCGAAGTGATGGTGCAGACCACCCTCGATCTGTACGAACGCATCGATATTCTGTTCAACAACGCCGGGTATGGCGCCGTGGATTGGTTCGAAAATCTCGACCCGCAGCGGCACATCGAAACCCTGGTCCAGGTCAACCTTACCGGCACAATGCTCGTTACGCGCGCGGTTGTTCCGCATATGCTCAAGCAGCGCTCCGGGCATATCATCAACATGGCCTCGGTGGCTGGCATCACGGCTTCGCCGCTCATTACCACCTACGCCGCCAGTAAGAACGGCTTGCGTGCCTTCACTGATGCGTTGCGCCGCGAGCTCTGGCCGTTTGGCATTCGCGTTTCAGGCATTTATCCCGGCCCGGCCACCACCGAATTTGGTAAAAAACTGGAGCGCACCCCATCGCGTGAACGCATCAAAAAGAAGATGAACTACTCGCACCTCACCTCGGCGTATGTGGCGCAGCGGGTGGTGGGTGTGGCCAAGCGCCCTGTGCGTAGTCTGGTCATTCCATGGTGGTACCGCCTGGTCAGCGCGGTGGATAATGGCCTGCCCCTGCTCATGGATTGGATCGTGTTCCTTTACGCAAAAAAGAACCATCGTCTGGATGATTGAACAGCCAGCTTGAACCCCAACAACAGGAGACTCTCATGACAACATCCCGCTTCGACAAGCTCAACGCCTCACTCCAGGCATCAGGTCTGGATGCGGTTATTCTGAATCCGGGCCCCACGCTGACATACCTCAGCGGCCTGCACTTCCATTTGATGGAGCGTCCCATCGTCTTGCTGTATGCCAAAGACCAGGACCCGGCTGTTGTGCTCCCTGAATTGGAACTCCAAAAAGTGGCCAACCTGCCTTACAAGATGCAGGTGTTTGCCTATCCCGAGAATCCGTCGGAGTGGGACAATGTCTTTCGCAAGGCGGTGCAGGCGTTGGGGTTGGATGCGAAGCGGATCGGCGTCGAGCCGCGTCAATTGCGGCTGCTGGAATTTGGCCACGTCAAGAACGGCGCGCCCGAAGCGGAATATCCTGATGCTTCTGAAGTGCTGTCCGGTTTGCGGTTGCGGAAAGACAAGGCTGAAGTGGACGCGATGCGCACCGCCGTAAAGATCGCACAGGATGCGCTGGAAGCGACGCTGCCATTCATCAAGATCGGTATGACCGAAAAAGAGATCTCCTCAGAATTGGTTGTGCAATTGCTCAAACACGGTTCTGAGCCCGAAATGCCGTTCAGCCCGATCGTCTCTGCCGGGTTGAACTCAGCCAACCCGCATGCTTCACCCACCGAGCGCCGATTGCAAGCCGGTGATCTGTTGGTGGTGGATTGGGGCGCGGCCCATGCTGGCTACATCTCTGATCTGACGCGCACTTTTGCTGTTGGCGAAGTTGATGCAGAATGGACCAAGGTTCACAAGATCGTGCAGGAGGCCAATGCCGCTGGTCGCGCCGCGGGTGGGCCGGGTGTGCCCTGCGCTGCTGTGGATAAAGCGACTCGGGATGTTATCGAGCAGGCTGGGTATGGGGTGTACTTCACGCATCGCACCGGGCATGGCATTGGCATGGAAGGCCACGAGGAGCCCTACATGCGTGGCGATAACCAGCAACTGCTGGAACCCGGCATGGCCTATACCGTGGAACCGGGCATTTACATTCCTGGTCGTAATGGTGTGCGCATCGAAGACAACGTGGTGGTGACCGAAACCGGCGTGGATGTGCTGAGCGACATGCCCAGGGAGATTCGGGTGGTGGGATGAGGAATGCAAAACATCATTCATCAACACCTAGCCCTGCTGGACTCGCAGCGTGAAACTGCGTTTACCGCGCTGGCTAATATTACCGATGCTCAACTTTGGCAGCGACCTGCCCCGAAAGAGTGGAGCATCGGCGAGATCCTGGATCATAACTATCTGCTGATCGCCTCCATGCTCCCACCGGTCGAAGGGTTGTGGAAGTATTTTGGATGGTACGGCAGGATGCGGCGTCAGCGTCCCTATGCGGTGCATATTGAAGATGTATATCGCCAGCCCACTTTCCCCCAGTGGGTGGGCTTTCTATGGACGCCACGCTACAACACCCGCAAGCCGGTTGCATTTGAGGCCTTAAAGGCCGAGTTGCGGGACTTGCACGCGCGGGTCCGCCGGTTCTACGAGGGTAAGGATGAAGACGTGCTGGGGAATCTGTATCTTTATGACCCGGTCTTTGGCTGGTGTAATCTCATCGTCACCCTGCGTATTGGGATCTATCATGACCAGTTGCACTTCGATGATGTATTGAAGCTGGCATCCTACTACCGTTCATGACTCAGATCCGGCGCGCATTACCAGCTGATGCTGAAACTTTATCTCGTATCGCGATCGCTGCCAAACGGCATTGGCAATATCCCGAACGCTGGATGGAATTGTGGCTTCCGCAATTGACGTTCGCGCCTGAGTATTTCGAAGTTCATGAAAGCTGGGTGGTTGAGCAAGAGGGGCTTCCAGTTGCCTTCTCCACGCTGGAAGAGCGAGATGATGCTTTTTGGGTGGAAAATATGTGGGTTATGCCTGAGTATATGGGAATGGGCATGGGTAGAAAATTGTTCCTTCATGCTGTGGAACTGGCCCGCCAACGCGGATTTAATTATTTGCAGTTGGAGGCGGAGCCGAACGCGGTCGGTTTTTATGAGAAAATGGGATTGCGAATCATCGGTCAGCATCAATATGATCTGGATGGGCAGCCGCGCATTCTGCCACTGATGGAAATATCCTTATGAGAAATCTCGGACCGAAAAGCCGTGTCTGGCTGGCCAGTATCGGTGTGCATACCTTGGAGGATGTGGCTGCCCTGGGTGTGGTTGAGACCTATAAGCGAGTCAAAGCTGCCTATCCTGAGAAGGTGTCGCTTAACCTGCTTTGGGGCCTGCAGGCCGCCCTGTTGGATATTCCCTGGAACGAATTACCTCAAGACATCAAAGATCAGTTACGGAAGGAAGCCGAAGCATGACCACTTACTGCGATTACTGCAATTCCCACCCCGAAGATACGTTCAACAAATCCTATCACGATACGCAATACGGCTTTCCGATCGCTGATGACAACCTGCTGTTCGAGCGGCTGGTTCTGGAGATCAATCAGGCCGGGCTTTCGTGGATCACCATTCTGAAAAAAGCCGATAACTTTCGCAAGGCCTATCACGGCTTCAAGCTCGAAAAAGTGGCCAGGTATGGCGAGAAAGACCGCGAGCGCTTGTTGAACGACGCAGGCATCATCCGCAATCGGCTCAAGGTCAATGCGGCGATCGTCAACGCGCAGAAGATCATCGAGTTGCGCAAAGAATACGGCTCGTTCAAAGGCTGGCTCGACGCGCATCATCCTCTGACAAAAGAGGAATGGGTCAAACTGTTCAAGAAGACTTTCGTCTTCACAGGCGGAGAGATCGTCAACGAGTTCCTCATGTCCACGGGCTATTTGCCGGGTG
>CAZJMZ010000172.1:0-6544 GCA_964547115.1 uncultured Anaerolinea sp.
GGCTTGAGCGGGAGTGGTTCGGTGTTCAGGGTCACTTCCTGCCGGGTGCGGTTGATGAGCAGGTTGCCGAAATTCAAGGTTTCGTGTTTAGGTTCAGGAACAGAGCCGGCAAGCTCCTCACGTAAAAGACGCGAGCGGCGCAACTGTGCTTTGACGCGCGCCATCAACTCGCGCATCGAGAATGGCTTGGTGAGGTAATCATCGGCCCCCACCTCCAGACCGACGACGCGGTCGATCTCGTCGTCGCGGGCGGTGAGCATGAGGATGGGGGTGCTCATCTCTTTGCGGAGCGTGCGGGCCACTTCGAAGCCGTCCAGTTCGGGGAGCATGATATCGAGCAGGATGAGGTCGGGTTTGAGTTTGCGGGCAGATGCCAGTGCGGAGCGTCCATCACCCACGGCTTCCACGGTGAAGCCATCTTTTTTTAAATTGTAGGTGAGGGTCTCACGTAATGCAGGTTCGTCTTCAACGACGAGAATGATTTCTGGCATAGGTGAACAAACTATACCATAAGGCCTTTTTGCCAGAGTTAAGGTCTTGTTAATGGGTTTCACTGGCTTCGTAATGTTTTTATCACTCCCGAGACTGTAAAATAAGCAACAAGGAACTCGTCTAACCCTCATGACCAAAGAACTCCACTTCACCTGGCACTGGGACCTGCAAGCCTCGCCCGAGGAACTCTGGCCGCTCGCTTCGGATACGAACCGCTTCAACAAAGACAGCGGCCAGCCGGAAGTTGAAACGCTCGGCAACGTGATGGGCACCAAGCGCCTGCGCATGAAACTGCCCGTCATTCGCATCGAGTGGGAGGAGGAGCCCTTCGAGTGGACGTATCCCTACTCTTTTGGCGTGGTGCGGAGGTACAGCCGCGGTCCACTTAAAGAGATGCGCGTGAAGGTGAACCTGGACGCGAACCCGGGCGGGGGAACGCATCTCACCTACCAGACGTGGGCCACAGCCAGCAATGACCTATTACAACTTGGGCTGCCGTTGGCCCTGGGCGTGGTGGCAAAGAACCTGTTCGGCAAGACCTTCCGTCTGTATGACCGCATTGCCCATCGCGGCGGCATGCTGCTCGAGTCGGCGCGTCCGCGTGGATTAAGCGCGGGGGGCAGAGGCAGGTTCAGGTCACAGAGTGAGGCGGTGGTCCGTCAGGGCACCAGCCGCGAGTTGGTGAATCGTCTCGAAGAGTATTTGAATCAGGCCGATGAGTTATCCCTGCAGCGCATACGCCCGTATGCGCTGGCCGATAGTTGGAAGGTCAACCGCCGGGCCGTGCTCGAGCTATTCCTGCGCGCCACCCGCGCGGGCCTGATGGACATGTATTGGGACCTGTTGTGCCCGTCGTGCCGCGGCACCACCGAGGGCCATACCAACCTGGCCGAGGTGCATGGCACTTCGCACTGCAACACCTGCCAGATCGATTTCACCGTGAACTTCGACCATAACATCGAGGTCATCTTCCGCCCGAATGCTTCGGTCATGAAGATCGATGCCGTGGCGGCGTTCTGTGTGGGCAGCCCGCAACTGCAGCCACACATCGTGATGAACCAGACCATCAGCGCCCTGCGGCCTCTGCCCGTGCCCCTGCAACTGGAGCCGGGCCGCTATACCCTGCGCGCGTCGAATGTGCCCGGGTCGCTTTCGCTGTATGCGGATGCCGAGGGCGCACCGCAGGCGGATATCCGTGTGACGACCTTTGGTTTCCCGCTCGAAGGCGGACATGTGACGCTGCGCCCCACCCTCAACTTGATCAATGCCACCGAAGCGGACTCGACCTTTACGCTGGAACGCACCACCTGGAGCGACCAGGCCGCCACCGCCGCCGATGTGACGGCCTTGCAGGTCTTCCGTGACCTGTTCGCCACTGAAGTGGTGCGGCCCGGCGAGGAGATCTCGATCGGCTCGGTGACGCTCATGTTCACCGACCTGCGCGACTCGACGCGCATGTATCGCCAGATCGGCGATGCTTCAGCCTTTGGAAGGGTGCGCGAGCATTTTGAAATTCTGGAGAAGGCCATTGCGGAGGAAGGCGGCGCGATCGTGAAGACGATGGGCGATGCCGTGATGGCCACCTTCCGCCAGCCGATCAGCGCCTTGAAAGCGGTGTGGAAGGCGCAGACCATCATTGCCGAGCGCGGCGAGCCGATGCTCTGGCTCAAGGTGGGACTGCACAAAGGACCGTGCATTGTGGTGAATTTGAACGACCGGTTGGATTATTTCGGCTCAACGGTCAACATGACCGCGCGCCTGCCGGGTTTCTCGAAAGGCGGCGAGTTGATCTTTACCGAAACATTTTACGAAGACCCCGAGATCCGTGATTTTATTGCGAAGAACATTCCGCCCAGCGCGTTGAGTCAGTTTTCAGGTGAGTTGAAAGGTTTCGATGAGGCCGTGACGATGTGGAAGTTGAGAGTTTGAACGTTGGCAGGTGGGCAGGTTTTACCGTTGCCTGATCTGCAGGAGTTCGTCTTGATCGAACGGGGTTTTTAGGGCGCGCGAGTCCAACTTCATCACTTTGCTGTTCTTGAAAAAGCCGAAATCGAAATTCGTCTCGTCCCCGGCCTGTTTGCCGGGGATGGGCATCAGGCGCGCGGTGAGGGGCTTGTTGAGACGCAGGGCCAGCGCGGAAATATCGAGTAACAAAGGGACCAGTTGTTCAGCGGTCGTATCGCCGGGCAGGGGGACGGTGTCCAACCCGGTGCCGCACACGGCTGAATAGAGCAGCGCATCTTTGATGGTCAACGTCCCTTCAGCGGCGCGTTGGGCCAGCACCGAGTCTTCGAGCACCGGTTGCATGAAGCCGCTGAAGCCGGTGTGCGGAAAGTTCGCCCGATCTACGGCTTCGGTCAGGAGGGCCGCTGCCGCGAGCGAGCCGTGTAAACCAATTTTAGGAATTCCCATTTTTTCAACGGCGTTACCGAGCGAGTGGGCATCATCAGGGAAGGGGGCGAGCGAAAAATCCACACCGTAGAATTTGCAATTCAGCGTTGCAGCGATCTTTGCCAGCTTTCTGCCATGCTTTTCAATGGCACGGGTCAAGTCTCTGCGTCCTTCATTCACACTTTTAGCGTTGGCAAACGCGTCCACGGCCAGGTCAGCGGCTTCGGTGGCAATGCCAAAGGCCGGTTGTTTCCCCGCATGATACGCCGCCGGAAAGAATGGCGCACCGGGCTGCACGTTTGCCAGTGCGGCGAATTGCAGGTTGGCGAATCCGTTTGGCTCGATGAACGCAGACTTGACGATCACCTCCGCACACGCACGGACAGTGGCCAGGTCCAATCCGCGTTTTGTATCCGCCATCACACCGCCATAAAAAATATTCGAGGCCGCTGCGATGGCTTCGGGCAGCACTTCATAACTCCGCGGCAGGTCTGGCAGGGCAGGGCCTAATGATGCATACAATATCCCAAAGGCGGGAATGGCCTGGCCGAGTTGTTCAGCAAGTTTCGGAAGTTGAGCCAGCAGTCGTGTTTGCCGACTAAAGTCGGCGCTACGGAATAACTGTGGAAAAGGGACCGTCGCCATACGCACGGTCTGCACTTCATAGCCTGCGGCTTCGTAGGCAGATCGCGCTTCAGCCAGAAATTTCCCCGCTTTTTGCAAGACCTTTTCAGCGAGCGGATATTTGGGGTTGCAAAAATAGGTTATGGAACGAATCTTCATGCCTGATGCTGGCCCCTTTGCCTGACCACTTCGAACATTAACACCGACCCGGCCACACCCGCGTTCAACGATTCAACCTTGGCGGCCATGGGGATGGTCACCTTATGGCTGGCCAGTTTGCGTCCATCGGCGCTGGCGCCTTCGGCCTCACTGCCCACGATAAGCGTAAGCGGCTTTTTCAGGTCTGCTTCCCAGCAAGGTTGGCCGTGCATGTCTGCGAGAAACACTCCCAAACCGGAGGTGTACGTTCTGATCTCATCCCAGGCTGCCTCCTTGATCGGGATGCGGAAGTGAGCACCCATGCCTGCCCGCATTACCTTGGGTGCGAACGGATCGGTCGTATCAGGTGGGAGCAGGATGGCCTGCACCCCGGTCGCTGTGGCAGTGCGGAACAACGTGCCGAGATTTCCAGGGTCACGGATCTGGTCGGGGATGAGGACAAAGTTCGGAGCGGCAGGCAGCGGCAGGCTGGCCAGTTCCAGCACGGCCAGAATGCCCTGCGGGGTTTCGGTATCGCTGATTTTTTGGAGCAGGTCACCCGCGACCTCCTCCACATCGATACGATGCGCGAGTAAGACCTTGAGCAGGTCTTGCCCGCGTTCACTGAGACCGTCGCTGTATAGCACGAAGTGGAATTTCCACCCGGCGGTGACAGCCTCTTCCAAGAGGCGCACGCCCTCGGCCACGAAGGCGTTGGCTTCCCGCCTTTCACGGGGACGTCCCATCAACGAGCGGGCAAGTTTAAGTTTGGGGTTTTGCGACGATGTGATCATGATATCCAATTCTCAGGCCAGGATTTGACGAACGCCTCCACGGTGGGGCTGTCATATAAGACCAGTTTGACGATTTTAAGTCCAGAAGCCGGATGATCGGCAAAGTATGTTTCAATCGCTGAAAAAATGAGGCGCGCCGCGCGTTCCTTGGGGAAACCAAAGATGCCGGTTGAGATGGCGGGCAACGCCAGGGAGGTGCAGCGCAACTCGTCAGCCAACCGCAGCGACCCGGTCACGGCCTCTGACAATTTTCTATCCTCATCGCCATCGCCCCAGACCGGTCCCACAGCGTGGATAATGTATTTCGCAGGCAGGAGCCCGCCCGAGGTCCAAGCTGGATGCGCATGAGTGACCCGTCCGTGCTGGCGAATCCAGGCATCCGATTCCTTTTGGATCGCCGGTCCGCCTTTTTTTGAGATCGCCCAGGCCACACCACCGCCATGCTGTAAATGTTCATTCGCCGCATTGACGATGGCGTCAACCGGCTCGGTCGTGATATCACCTTGTATAAGCTGTATGGTTGTTTGATAGGTGGGGAACAGATGCTCTGCAAGAACAGAATTCATGAATTGATTTTACCCCGTTAAAAATTGTAGGGGCGGTGTTACCCGCCCCTACATTGTTATTTTGCTTGCGCAACCACCGCAGCAAAGGCCTGCGGGTCGCGGATGGCCAGGTCAGACAACATCTTGCGGTTCAGATCGATGTTGGCCTTCTTGAGCGCTGCCACCAACTTGCTGTAGGTGGTGCCGTTCAGGCGGGCCGCGGCGTTGATACGCGCGATCCACAACTTGCGCATGTCACGCTTGCGCACACGGCGATCACGGGTGGCGTACCACAGGCTCTTGAGCATGGCCTCGTTGGCCCGCTTGAACAGGCGGTGCTTGGCGCCGCGCTGGCCTTTCGTGATCTTCAAAATTTTCTTGTGACGTAAATGGCCCTGAGGGCCTCCCTTAACACGAGTCATTCTTCATCTCCTGCAACTCGCGGGCGTCGGTGGTTCTCACCAGTTGCGTACACCCGAAAGCCGCATATAAAACGGATACGACAGTCGGAAGATTACTCTTCCATGTTCGGCGCAAGGCGCTTGATGCGCTTGATGATCTTGCGGCCCAATACAGGCTGCATCTCGCTCAAGTTTGCCTTGGTGCGCTTCGAAGTGCGGCGGCGCAGATGGCTCTTGCCACCCTTGGTGCGCACAACTTTACCAGAGCCGGTCAGGCGGAACCGTTTGGAGGTCGCCTTGTGGGTCTTCAGCTTGGTCTTTCCAGCTTTTGCTTTGCGGGGCATTGCTGACTTCTCCTTTCAAAAAATTTCGACAAAAAACCGCGGACCATCAAACTGCCCGCGGATTCTTCACATCTTTGGGACTTGCTCGTACACCGGCTTGCGCTTTGCCTTGAACTACTCTGCGCTCGCCTTCTCAGCCGGAGCCTGCTCCGGTTTCTCCTTCTTCTTCACGCCACCTTTGCTGGGGGCCAGCACCACAAGCATGGTGCGGCCTTCCATTTGCGGTGCCGCTTCCACCACGCTGACATCGGCCAGTGCAGCAGCGATCTCCTTCAAATCTTCGAGCGCGATCTCGGGATAGTCCATTTCGCGGCCCCGGAACTTGATCGTCACGCGGACTTTGTTGCCAGCCAATAACCAGCGGCGGGCATCATCCACCTTGAAACCGCGGTGCGCTTCATTCGTCTTCGGGCGCAGGCGGATTTCCTTCACTTCGATCTTGGTCTGCGATTTGCGGGCTTCGCGTTCCTTCTTGGCGCGCTCATAAATGAACTTGCCAAAATCCATCACGCGGCAGACCGGGGGGGCGGCGTTGGGAGAGACTTCCACAACATCCAGTTCGGCATCGCGGGCGATCTGCAGAGCCTGCTTCATCGAGACCACACCGATGTTTTCACCGTTGGGCCCGATCAGGCGGACTTCGGGCACCCGAATGCCTTCATTGACTCGAAAATCGTTGGCGCTTATAAGATTCTCCTGTTTGGTAACAAAATCCCAGCCTGAGGCTGGCTTTTTAGCGGGCGAATGATACCATGAGCGAGGGCGAATCGTCAACAAAACAGACCGTAGACGCTCAAGTTTCCTCCGGCCGTCCA
>CAZJMZ010000173.1:0-4892 GCA_964547115.1 uncultured Anaerolinea sp.
GCCAGCAGTTCTTCATCGCGTTCGGTCAACTCGCGCAAACGCCGGGCGATGAGCCGCACGATCATTACTGCAGACTCAGGTCGCTCTTCGGCTTCTTTCATCCATTCATCGATTTTGGTTGTGAAAGACATGGTTGGGTTTCCTTTGGGGGAAACAATTATAGGGCATGTTCTGTTTTTGGGGTATGAATTGCGATGATGGCTTTGGTATGGGAGGCCAGGGGTCTGCTTATGGCTGTTGTTCGAATAACTGCTCCAGGAATCCTCTCGCGTTGATGACTGCCCGGGCCCGGTGGCTGAGGCGGTTTTTTTCGTCCATGCTGAGTTCGGACATGGTTTGGCCGAGTTCGGTGAGCAGGAAGATGGGGTCATAGCCGAAGCCGCCTGTGCCGCGCTCTTCGGGGATGATCTCGCCGGGGCAGATGCCTGTAAATTGGGTCACGGTATGGGTGGCATCAGGTTTGGCAATGGCGATGGTGGCGGTGAAGTGCGCCGTCCACGGGCGGGGGTGGTCTTTGAGTTGAGCCAGCAGATATTGGCGGCGGGCGGCATCGGAGAGTTTTTTGCCATCGTTGGAGCCATAGCGGGCGGAGTAGAGGCCGGGGGCGCCGCCCAAGGCGTCCACTTCGAGGCCGGAGTCATCGGCGAGAGAGATGAGTCCGCTGGCTTGGGCGAAGGCGAGCGCTTTTTTTGCGGCGTTCTCTGCGTAGGTGAGGCCGTCTTCGACCACGTCGAGATCGAGGCCGATCTGGGCGGGGGTGACGAGTTCACAGGGCAGGCCGGTAAGCAGTTCTTGAAATTCGATGAGCTTGCCGTTGTTGTTGGTGGCGATGAGAAGCCTTTTCATTGGGTTATTGATCCATTTGGTGATTGATGTATTGGTGAGTTTCGCGATGGCCCAGTGGGCGTGTTCGCGAATCATGGGTTCAGGGTCGTTGAGCGCCTGTTGAAGCATGGGTAAATGGTGAATATCGCCCGAATTGCCCAAGGTCACGGCGAGGTTACGCAGGTAGCCGCGCCGCTTGGTGCGTTGGAGGGGCGTTCGCTTGAAGCGTTGATTGAAGGCCTGGGGGGTGAGGGTCAGGTCTTCGGGAGTCGGAGGCGGGGTTGTATCTGCAAAGGCTGGGTCACCTTGGGGGGCGAAGCGGTTCCACGGGCAGACCTGCTGGCAGATGTCGCATCCAAACACCCAGTCTCCAATTTTATCGCGCAGATCGAGGGAGATGTTGTCTTTGAGTTCAATGGTTAGGTACGATATGCAACGGCGCGCGTCGAGGGTGCGGTCTGGCAGGATGCAATCGGTGGGGCAGGCGGTGATGCAGCGCGTGCATGTGCCGCAGTGGTCGGTGGTGAAGGGCGGGTCAGGTTCGAGTTCGAGATCGAGCAGGATTTCGGAGAGGAAAAAGGTGGAGCCTTGTTTGGGGTTGATGAGACAGGAATTCCTGCCGACCCAGCCCAGCCCGGCGCGTTGGGCAAGATCGCGCTCGAGCAGCGGACCTGTATCTGTATACCAACGGCTCTTTACCGGACCTTGAGCCTGCTCCTCGATGAATTGAACCAGTGCCTGCATCCGGGCCGGGAGCACATCGTGATAGTCGGCGCCGCGGGCATAGGCGGCTATTTGCAGCTCAGCGCCATTAGCATGAGTAGGCGTGTAGGGTGTGGCCAGGACAAGAATGGATCTGCATTCAGGGAGAATCTGTTTGGGGTCGGCGCGGCGGGTGCGGGAACGCTCTTCGGCAAGGTAGTGCATCGTGCCGTGATGACCTTGTGTGAGCCAGTGTTCGAAGGCTGCGTAGTGGGGCGGTGGTTCGGGCGTAGTGACCCCGACGAGGCTGAAGCCCAGTGTGTGGGCTTGTGCGATGATGCGGGTCTTGAGGTCGGTGGTCATGGAGTGATGAAATAAAGAGGGCGGGATGGGTAACATCCCGCCCTGCTTGTGGGTTGCGGAATATATTCCGCATTACGAGTTTATTGAACGATGATCTGGACGTAGAGGGCTTTGTCGTCGTTGCCGAGGAAGGGCACGCCCTTGGCGTTGGCCATGGTCCAGAAACTGAAGTAGGTTCCGGCGGTATCCGGCGCTTTGAAGTTGACAGAGACTTCCACTTCCTGCCCGGGGGCAATGGCGCCGGGCAGCGGCACGGCTTCGCCGGACATTTTATCGCCGTAGCTGTAGATCATTTTGTAGCCGTCGCCCCAGGCGCACGAGCCGGTATTCTTGATCTTCCAGGTCTTGGTGAAATCCTGGCCGGGGGTCATGACGGTGTTATCGGGAATGGTCACGTCGAGGGTGGTGATATCCCAGGCGTATTTATCGCAGATGGCGATGGTGGTTCCCTGGGCGTTGGTCACTTCAGCCACGACCGGCTGGGTGGCAGTTTCGGTGGGTGCCGGTGTGGGCGGTTCTTCTGTGGCAGTGGGCTGTGGCGGGGTGGTGGGGGTGAAGACCGCCGCGGTCAGCGTGAATTGTGAGACGACCGTGCTGGCAGCGGAGGTGCGCACGGCGGCCACATCGGGCGTGGGTTCGGCGGGGGTGGGGCTGGCTCCGCAGGCGGTGAGGAGCAAAATCCCCACCAGCAGCAGCGCAAACGATTTGGATCTCATGCATTGCTCCTTTGAGACTAGCACTTGTCTTTTACTTCCACGTACACGGAGATGATGGTGCCAAAGTAGTAGCCGCTGTCACTGCGCATGCGCCAGTGACCCTCATACTTGCCCGGCGTACAGGGTGTGGTGAGGTTGACGGCAATGTTGACGGCTGCACCACCGGCGACAAAGTCGCCGCTGTTCACGAAGTTGAAATTGACAGGGTCAAGGTCGGGAGTGGAGCCGCCGATGTACACGAGACTGTAGCCTTCGTCCCAGGTGCAGCTGCCGGTATTACGGATCTTCCAGATCTTCTGGAAGTTGAAGCCTGGTTTGATCACTTCGCCATCGGGGATGGTGATGTCGGCTTCGAAGACGCTGTTGTTACAGGCGTCACCCAGGGCGGCGGTGGCAGGGGAAGCAGATGTGGGCAACACCACAGGTTGGGTCACTGCGGCAATGGGGGTGTTGTTGGCCACCGGGGTGTTGACGAACGAAATAGTGGGCAATGCCGATGGGTCTGATGCAGTGGGGGATGCCGCTGCGCCGGAAAGGTCCAGGGTGGGGAGAACGGCAAAGGTGGGGACGCTGGTGGGAGAACTTTCAGGCAGGGCTGTGTTGGTGGGCTGGGCTTGCGCCGTTTGGGTCAAGCCGCTCGAAAGCTGTGCCACCGTCGTCAAGACGATCGCTGTAGAAAGCGCATTAATGTCTTGTGTGGGCGCGGGGGTGGCGCCGACGTTGCAGGACGCCAGAAAGAGAGCGGCGGTGAGTATGACGAACAGCATCCGCCGCGCGTTTTTTCCTACGATCATAAGGGATACCTCCATGAGTAAACGATCCGTGAGAGTTGATTGGATGGGTTGTCATGTACAACCCATCCAATCCATTATACTGCAAGGCTTTTGGGGATGAGACTCTGTGCTTACGGCCCGGTGGTGGCTGTGGGGGTGGGCGTGTCGGTGGGGGTGGCGGTGACTGTTGGCGTGGATGTGATGGTGGCCGTGGCAGTGACCGTGGGTGTGAGGGTGATGGTGGCGGTCACAGTGGGAGTCAGGGTTTGGGTGACAGTGGCAGTGACCGTTGGTGTCCGCGAGACGGTGGGAGTGGATGTCGGCGGTTGGGTGCTGAGGCGGGCGATGCGCGGAGCGATCCACAGGGCGAAATCTTCATGGGAGGTGCCATTGGCGAGGATGGTCAGGATGATCTTGACCTTTTGTCCGGCGAGGGAACTGAGGTCCACATTGATGGGGTAGGATTTGCCTTCGTACACTTCGCGCCATTGCCCGAGGGTTTGCACTGCGCCATTGCCGATCTGGTATTGCAGTTTGGCGATGAAGTCGCAGTCGTTGGCTTTGTAGATGCAGGAAATGGTGGCCTGGAAGCGGTCGCCGGACTGGATGGTGATGGCGGGATATTTGCCGGTGATCAGGCCGTCGGGGCCTTTTTGGGGGTAGGTGATCATGCCGACGGGTTGGGATGAGCCGTCTTCGAGTTTGACGTTGTTGCGGAAGATGACGAAGCCTTTATCGTCGCCTTCGGTGCCGGGGCAGGGCAGGTCGCGGCTGGCGTTGCTCCACTGGGCTTCGCAGGCGCGGTCGATGAATTCGTAGCCGGAGACGACGAAGCCATTGACGTTGACATCGACATAGATGGTCTCATCCACTGAAGTGCCGAAGCCGAACAGGACGCCCGATGAGTTGCGCATCTTCCAATAGCCTTTGAAGCGGCCGACCTGGTTGGGGGCGGTCATCTGCACGGGGATGTCGATGCTTTGCCCGGGGGCAACCGAGCCGGGGACGGGTACGAAAGCGGGCGCGCCGAGCTTTTCTCCATTTACGAAGACGAGGGCATAGGACGTGTTCCAGGTGCAGGTGCCCACATTGCGGATACGCCAGATCTTGGTGAAGTTCACGCCAATGCCGACGGTGGAGCCATCGGGGTAGGTGACATCGGAGACGAAGGCGGCAGCGTCACAGGCTGTGAGGGGCGGGACGACGGTGAATGTTTCCAGTGGGAGCGCGGTGACGGTGGGGAAGGTAAGGGTGGGTGTCTGGCTGGGGATGGGAGTGGATGTGTTGACGACCGCCTGCGTGGACATGGCCTGCAGCGTTTGTGCGACAGAGGTGTAGAGTGCGTCGAGCGTGGCAGCCGGCTGGGGTGTGGGTGCGGCCAATGGGCTGCAGGCCAGGATGACCAACAGGGTCAGCGCCGGAAGGATCAATTTACGATAATTCATGGTTTGCATACCGGGTCTCCATTCAATAAACCATGATACAAGACGTTTGAATTTTGATACAGGTTCCC
>CAZJMZ010000173.1:4992-6527 GCA_964547115.1 uncultured Anaerolinea sp.
TTGTCGTTGTTGACGTTGATGCGCACAAAGAATTTGGAGTTGAACGGTCCCAGCCCAAAGGTGACGCCCCATGGCGTTTGCAGGGACCAGTTCCCGGTGTAGGTGCCGACGGTGTCAGGCGCC
This sequence comes from uncultured Anaerolinea sp., assembly GCA_964547115.1. Classification (GTDB taxonomy): domain Bacteria; phylum Chloroflexota; class Anaerolineae; order Anaerolineales; family Villigracilaceae; genus Defluviilinea. The sequence continues at coordinate 5,116 of CAZJMZ010000173.1, forward strand.
TTGAGGTAGATCGAAATATCCTTGGTCTCGCCGGGGGCCACCAACACGGGCAGCGGGTAGGAGGTCAAACCGCCCATCAGTTCGCCGTCTGTGAAGATCAACTTGTAGTTGGCATCCCAGGTGCAGGTGCCGGTATTGGTCAGAGACCAGGTCTTCCAAAAATATTCTCCAGGGCGGATCAATGTGTCATCTGGCGGGTTTTCTGCAGCCAATTCGGCAGAGACTGTACAGCCGGGGTTGCCGGTGACTGGTGCGGCTGTATCGGTGGAGGGAATCAGGCTGGCGGCTGAGGCCGGTTGTGTGGCGGGCGGTTGAGGCGTGAAGGTGGGAATTTCAGCTACTTTGGTGAGCGAGTTCTGAGCTTGCACCGTTTGTGCGACCGCAGTGGAGATCTGGTCGTTGGCTTCGGTGGCTGGTGCGCTGCACGCGCCGAGCAGGATGGCGGTTATGTTGAGAAGGATGAAAAGTTTATAGGTCAATGGGGCTTTCATTTGGGTTCCTTTCCACCAGAATTATACCGTTATCGAAAACGCCCGGTACTGAAGGGTACCGGGCGTCTCTTTATTCGATTACGGCAGTGCGATCTGCGGCGCCACCCAGATGGCGACATCCTGGTTGGAGGTGCCATTGGCCAGCACTTTCAATTCGAACTCGATGGATTTGCCCGCCAGTGGGGTCAGGTCTACACTGATACTGCGCAGGGCGTTATCGCAGGTCTCGGTCCACTCGCCCAGCGGCTTGAGCACGCCGCCTTCTTTATAGTTGAGTTGGAACTTGACGTTGCCCGCCGCTCCGCAGGTGCCATCGGGTTGGAGCAGGAAACCGATGCTGGCCGTGAAGCGTTCGCCGGTGACCACCGTATATGCGGGGAATAGTCCGCGGACCTCGCCGTTATCTACCAGTTGCGGCACGGTCTCCAGTACCTTTGAGGCTGTCGAACCGCCCTCTACTTTGGGGGCATCGCGGTACATGGCGGAGCCTTTCACGTCGGTATCGGGTCCACCGAAGGTGATATTCCCGGCGCCACTGGTCCATGTGGCGGAGGCGGCGCGGGTGTGAAAGTCATAACCTGAACTGGTCACGGCCACTTTGACCTCCACATAGAAGGACTTGCCCTCGCTTCCGTTCACCATCGGCAGCAGCACCCCGGCGGCATTGCGGAGGCGCCAGTAACTGCGATAGGTATTAAGCGTGGCTGGTGTGGTGAAGGTGACGGTAACGTCCACTTCCTGCCCGGGAGCCACGATGCCGATCGGGTCGACGGTCGGGTTCATGGCTTCACCCTTATCGAACACCAGCGTATACCCTGACCAGGTGCACGTGCCAATATTGCGCAGACGCCAGGTCTTCTTGAAGATCGTGTTCGGGGCGATCACCGTCCCGTCCGGGATGGTCACGTCCTTGACGAACTG
>CAZJMZ010000174.1:0-6465 GCA_964547115.1 uncultured Anaerolinea sp.
GCCAGATACAGATAGGCATTGCGCAGGTCTGCTTTGGAGAGGTTCGCGCCGGTCAGGTCCGCTTCGCTGAGGTCGGCTTTGCTCAAACGGGCCTCGCTGAGATCGGCGTTGAGCAGGTAACTCTTGCTGAGGTTCGCACCTACGAGGGTGCAATTGCTCAGGTCGGCGCTGGTGAAGAGACTGCTTACGGCGTCGGCGTCGCTCAAGTTGGCGCGGATCAGGCTGGCATCCTGCAAGTTCGATTCGGCCATGCGCGCGTTCGAAAGGTCAGCGCCGCCGAGGTTGGCGTTGATCAGGTTTACGGCGTGCATCACGGCGTTGGTCAAATTGGCGCCGCGCAGGTTCGCCTCGCGCAGGCTGGCTTCATTGAGCCTGGCCTCGCGCAGTTTTGCGCCGCCCAGATTGGAGTTGGTGAGGTTGGCGCCGCTCAGGTCTGCGCCGGTCAGGTCGGCGTTGACCAGGGTGCTTCGAGAGAGGTCGGCTTCGAGCAGCACCACCGCCCGCAGGTTGGCATCGTTGAGGTTGGCTTCGCTCAATATCGCGTTATTAAGGAAAGACTGTCCCAGGTTCGCACCGCGCAGCACAGCGCCCGGCAGACGCACCCCGCGCAGGTTGGCATCGCTCAGATCGGCATAGGCCAGCCAAAGCGTGCCGGGGCGGTTGATCAGGTCGTAGAGTTCGTATTGTGAAAATTTCATCGAGTCGCATCCTTGGCATTCTAAATACAGCTGGGCGAAATTATATCAACCCGCCGCCATGCTACCCTGCCTGTACCCCAACTGCAATGACCCGTCGCTCCTGTAACCTGTCCACTGTGTGCCGGTTTTCGTTGGATGTATAATCACAGCATGTCCATCCTTTCGGGCAAGCGCATACTGCTTGGGGTGACCGGTTCCATTGCCGCCTACAAGGCCGCTGACCTGGCATCCAAGCTCACCCAGGCGGGCGCGCAGGTGGATGTGCTGCTCTCAACCGCTGCCGAAAAATTCATCACCCCGCTTACCTTTCAATCGGTCACCGGGCGGCGCGCCTACGTGGATGCCGACCTGTGGGGCGGCGAAGCGCATGTGTTGCATGTAGGCCTTGGTCATCAGACCGACCTGCTGGTGATCGCGCCGTGTACCGCCAATACGCTCGCCAAACTGGCGCACGGGCAGGCCGATTCGTTGCTGACCGTCACCGCTCTGGCTGCCACCTGTCCGCTGATCGTTGCACCGGCAATGGATGGCGGCATGTACGACCATCCCGCCACGCAAGCCAACCTGGATATCCTGCGCGGACGCGGCGCCTACGTCATCGAGCCCGCCTCCGGACATCTCGCCTCAGGCCTCACCGGTAGAGGCCGTCTGCCCGAAACGCCTGACCTGCTCGGACACATTCGCCTCGTACTCGGGCGCAAGGGTGCGCTCGCCGGGCGCACGGTGGTTGTCACCGCCGGGGGCACCGCCGAACCCATCGACCCGGTGCGTGTCATCACCAATCGCTCCTCGGGCAAACAAGGCTACGCCCTCGCCCAGGCCGCCGTGGATGCAGGCGCGCAGGTGACGTTGATCTCCACGCCGGTCACGTTGACTCCGCCTGTGGGCGCCCGGGTCGTGCCGGTGGAGACCGCGCAACAGATGCTGGCGGCCGTGTTGAAAGAGTCGCAGGGGTGTGATGCGCTCATCATGGCCGCGGCAGTGGCAGACTTTCGCCCGAAGACCCGGGCCGGGAACAAGATCAAGAAAGAGGGTGGTCTTCCGCAGATCGAGTTGGAGGCCACGGAAGATATTCTGAAAACGGTATCAGCCCCCGGTGTGGAGCGAAGCGGGGCGCAGCGTCCACGGGTGGTGGCGGGGTTTGCGGCCGAGTCGCAAAGCCTTATGGAAAATGCCGCAGTTAAGTTACAATCCAAGAAACTGGATTTGATCGCCGCGAACGATATTTCAGCCGAGGGCGCGGGGTTTGCCGTGGAGACCAATCGCATCACTCTTTTGTTTGCCGATGGGCGCAGGGAGGCGTTGTCTTTGATGAGCAAGAACGAAGTGGCTGAGATCATTGTGGCCCGCATTGCGGCGCTGTTGGAGTGAAATGCGTATTCTGGTGATGTCTGATATCCATGCCAATTACACCGCCCTGCAGGCGGTATTGGAAGCTGCCGGTAAGGTGGATGAAACGTGGTGCCTCGGCGACCTGGTAGGTTACGGGCCCGACCCGAACGCGGTGGTGGAGACCATCCGCGAGATCCCCAACCTGACGTGTATTTTGGGGAATCACGATATGGCGGCAATCGGGAAAATTCCGTTCGAGGCGTTCAACGGCGATGCGCGCCGTGTGCTGGAATATCACGAGCGGGTGCTGACCGCCGATAACATGGACTTTCTACGCTCCCTGCCGTACAACCTGAAGGTGCGCGGTGAAGTGAGCATTGTGCATGGCAGCCCGCGCGATTCGGTGTGGGAATATATTTTGAACACGCTTTCGGCGCGCTTGAACTTTGACCACTTCAATACCCCATGGTGTTTTGTGGGGCACTCGCACCTGCAATGCATGTTCCAGCTGGATGTGGATACCGACCGGGTGCATCTGGTGCCGATCCGCGCGGGGGAGCATGTTCTGCTGCGCCCGCGCGCGATCCTGAACCCGGGCTCGGTGGGCCAGCCGCGTGACCGTGACGCGCGGGCGGCATATGCCATTTATCATGTGGAGCAGAATTTATGGGAGCCGAGCCGGGCGCGTTATAACATTGCTGAGGTGCAGCAGCGCATCCGCGAGGCAGGGCTGCCGGAGAAACAAGCCATCCGCCTGGCGGAGGGTTGGTAAATGCTTTCGCTTGTTCGCTATTCGTCCCCAGTCCACCCGGTGGCTGGGGCGTTTTATTTTTGGGGAACTTTTCCAGGGGCGTTTCGTCCTGCAAATGTAAGTCAGTCATTTCAAGGAGTAGAAATCATGAAACGCACATTGATCACGATCGTTTTGACCAGCGTAGTGGTGTTGACGCTGGTGGGCGTGGCCTCCTCGCAATTATTTATGGGCCAGGCAGCCCCGACAGAAGCGTATAACTACGGCATGGGTGGCGGAGGCGGCGGGAACGACTTTTATTCCGGCGCACCCGTGGCCATGGAAATGCCCGCTGCCGCACCGGAAGAATCCAAGGTGCTGTTCGATGGCACCATCTCCAACCAGGTTGTCGCTGTGGACCGGATCGTCATCAAGAACGCCGATATGGCGATCGTGGTGAAGGACCCGCAAGCCAGCATGACGGCCATCACCAAACTGGCCGAGGAAATGGGCGGCTATGTGGTGGCGGCCAACCTGTATCGCACCAGTTATGGCGTGAACAATCTTGAGGTGCCTGAAGCCACCATCACCATCCGGGTGCCGGCGGAGAAGTTGAACGAGGTGCTATCCACCCTCAAGCAGGACGCTGTGGATGTGCAGTACGAGAACATCTCGAGCCAGGATGTGACCAGCGAATATGTGGACCTGCAATCGCGTCTTGAAGCCAAGCAGGCCGCTGAAAAGAAATTGCTGGAGATCCTGGAAGGTGCCGAAAAGACCGAAGATGTGCTGGCGGTCTACAGCCAGTTGCAGTTGATCCAGACCGAGATCGAAGCGCTCAAGGGCCAGATCAAGTATTACGACCAATCTGCGGCGCTGTCATCGGTGAGCATTCGTCTCGTGGCTGAAGAGGGCACCCAGCCGATCACCATCGGTCCGTGGAAGCCCGCCGGGGCGGCCAAGCAGGCTGTGGAGGATCTGGTGCGCTTCTTCCAGAATTTCGTGGAATTCCTGATCCGCTTCGTCATCTACGTCCTGCCGTCACTGGTGATGATCGCCATCCCGTTGTCGCTGGTTTATCTGGCGGGGCGCGGCCTCTACCGCCGGTTCCGCAAGGCGACCCCTGCGGCCACGGAGACCGAAGAAAAGAAATAAGCCCCCAGGAAGCGAAACATTCAAAAGGCCTCACCGGTTCAAAGCTGGTGAGGCCTTTTGTTTTATAATCCTCCGTACCTATGGAAAAACTTGTCCACGATGCGCAGGCACTGTTCCATGTCCATCTGACCGGGCGGCAGGTGCTGGCCATGATGACCTATGAAAAGGAATTGCTGGCCTGGAACCAGAAATTCAACCTGACCGCCATTCGCGATGTGGAGTCGATCCGTGTTAAGCATTTTTTGGATTCATTTTCGTGTGTGCAGGCTTGGGGCGCGAACCCGCCGGGCAGCCTGATCGATGTGGGTACCGGGGCGGGCTTCCCCGGGTTGGCGCTCAAGATCCTGTACCCCAATATGAAATTGACGTTGGTGGAATCGGTGGGCAAGAAGGCCGGGTTCTGTGAGCATATCGTCTCCACACTGGGCTTTGAGCATGTGAGCGTGATCAAGGCGCGGGCTGAGGAGGTGGGTCAGGACCATCATCACCGCGAGAAGTATGACTGGGCTGTGGCGCGGGCTGTGGCCAACTTGAACGTGTTAAGCGAGTATCTGCTGCCGCTGGTGCGGCTCGGCGGGACGATGCTGGCGCAAAAGGGCGAAAGTGGCCCAGCCGAAGCGCAGGCCGCTGAAGGGGCCATGCACATCCTTGGCGGGCGGTTGAAGCAGCTTATCCCGGTCAACCTGCCGGGTCTGGCCGATGACCGGTTTCTGGTGCTGGCCGAGAAGGTGGCTGCCACGCCGCATCAATATCCGCGCAAGCCGGGGGTGCCCGGGAAGACGCCGTTGTAATTCAGCGGTCTATGCGGTATGTGACGGCTGAGTAGAACTCTTTCAAGAAACTGGAGGGCGCTTTGGCAAGCAGGCGGGGAGTGTCGAACCCGGCTTGTGGCGCGAGGGTTTGCCAGGTTTCAAAGGTGAGGGGGTGAGGCACCCAGAGATTGCCTTTGTCCACGTTGTATTCGATGAGGAGGAGCGTGCCTGCTGGTTTGAGCAATGACCAGACATGGCGCAGGATGGTGAGTTTGTCTTTGAAGAAGTGCAGCGAGTTGGCCATGACGATGCCATCGAGCGGGGGTAGGCTTAGGGGGCGGGAAAAGTCTTTCGGAAGCAGAAGCAGGTTTTCGGTGGAATGGAAGCGGGCGCGATGCGCTTTTTCCAGGTTGCCCAGGGCGGACTTGTCTTGATCCACGGCGTAGATCGTGGAGTCTGACCCAACCAGTTCGCGTAATGCCAAAGTAAATGCGCCGCTGCCTGCTCCCAGATCAGCGTACACGCCTGGTACCAGATTGGCTGGGCGCAACAGGTTGACGTGGTCGGTGTGGTCCATGGGGGAATGGTATCATACGCCAATCTCTCTTCAAGGAATGGACATGACGAATACTGAACGGCACGACCCGTATGCCCCTTTGCGCTTTCGCGATTATCGCCTGTTGTTGACCGGGCGTTTCATTGGCACCTTTGCCAATGAGATGCTCACGTTTGCCATTGGCTGGGAGTTGTGGCTGCGGACGCAGAGCACATTTGCCTTGGGGTTGGTGGGGTTGGTACAGGTGATCCCGGTGATCTTGCTTTCGCTGCCAGCCGGGCATGTAGCCGACCAATACAATCGCAAGCGCATTGTGATCTTGAGCGAGGTCGGCATTGCGTTGTGTGTTGTCGGGTTGGGGTGGTTGTCTTACACGGACGGATCCCTGGTGTTGATCTATGCCTGTCTGTTGGGTATCGGGGTCGCGCGCGCTTTCAATGAACCGGCGGGCTCGACGCTGTTGCCCGGAACCGTGCCGCCGGAACTTTTTGCGCGCGCCACCACCTGGGCGAGCGGGGTGTGGTATTTTGCTTCGATCACCGGGCCGGCACTGGCGGGCCTGCTGGTGGGTTTTTTCAACTCGGTCACGTTCATCTATGTGTATGCAGCGGTTTCAGCGGTGGTGTTCTGTGTGCTGGTCACCCTGCTTAAGGGGCGGGAGTTGCCATTGGCTGAGAAATCAGAAACGTGGGACTCGGTGAAGGAAGGCCTGCGTTTTATGCGTGATACGAAGGTGGTGCTGGGAGCGATCACGCTCGATATGTTTGCGGTGTTGTTCGGCGGCGCGGTGGCTTTGCTGCCGGTGTATGCCACCGATATTCTCAAGGTTGGCGCTCAGGGACTGGGTATCATGCGGGCCGCGCCATCCGTTGGTGCATTGATCATGGTCTTTACCCTCTCGCATTTGCCACCCATGAAAAGCGCCGGCAAGACCCTGCTGCTGGCGGTGACCGGCTTTGGCCTGGCGACGATCGTTTTTGGGGTTTCGAGGAATTTTTATTTGTCCTTGTTGATGCTGGCCACACTGGGTGCGCTTGATAACATCAGCGTGGTGATCCGTGGCACGTTGATGTTGACCCAGGTGCCGGATGAGATGCGCGGGCGCACCTCAGCGGTGAACAATATCTTCATCGGCGTTTCGAACGAACTGGGCGCGTTCGAGTCGGGGTTTGCGGCGGCGTTACTGGGTCCGGTGGGGGCGGTGGTGGTGGGTGGAGTGGGGACGATCGTGGTGGTGCTGGC
>CAZJMZ010000175.1:0-6421 GCA_964547115.1 uncultured Anaerolinea sp.
ATCAGTCAGGTGCATGGAGTTTCTCCGCCAGGATTTTGCGGGCGCGGAAGAGATGGCTCTTCACATCGCTCAGGGGGATGTTCAATTCGCTGGCAATTTCATCGTAGGACAATTCCTGATAGTGCCGCAATTCTACAACGACACGATAGTGTGCGGGCAGGGCTGCCAGAGCCTGCCTGACCTGCGCGCTTCTTTCTTTGACCTCAACCTGCCTCTCGGGCTTTTGGCTTTCGTCTGCATCCCGTTCCTCGTCCAACGCCGCCGTGGACTTACGCGCCTCAAGGTAATTGAGACATAAATTCGCAGCCACCCGCCGTACCCACGGGCCGAATTCGCGCTCCAGGTCAAAGGTGTGCAGGCGGTCATAGGCACGGATAAAAGTTTCCTGTGCCAGGTCCTCGGCTTCGGTCCGCTCGTGCAACATGCGATAACAGACGTTGAACACGCCCGTCTGGTGGCGCATGACCAGCTCGCCGAACGCGTCGGAGGCGCCGCGCAGGGCTCGCACGAGAAGGTCGCGATCGGTGGGCGCACTCATGGCTAGATTGTAGTACAGGGTTGGATGCAAAAAAGTTGCAGGCGAATAATGCAACGATAAAAAACCCACCGCCGGGGCGGCGGTGGGTTTGGGTTAGTCTTTCAACAGGATGTGGTCCCAATTGAGCATCTCATCGAGATCGGCCGTGGGGATGGCGGCAGTATTATCGGGCACATAGCCGACCAGCGAGCCGTTGTACATATCCTCTCCGCCGTCGTAGAGCAGATTATGCAAAGACCGGCGGAAGACGCCCACACAAGACAGGCGCCGGTCTTCGTACGGCAGGTTGGTCTCGTAGGTCAACACGATGGTCTCTTTGCTGTCGGTCTCATACACTTCGGCCACCGTGGCGATATGCACCCAATACAGGTTCTGCACGATGGGTTTGGTGCGTCCGCTTTTCTCATCGGTCACGGAACGGGTGCGCACCAGGCCGTTCTTATCCTTGTAATTCCACTGGCCGCCTGCCAGATAGGCTGGCGGGAAGAACGGCACAGGTTCTCCACCCCGCCCCAGCGGCGGCGGGAACGGCTTGACCAGATTCCACGGCGGCACAGCATCGGTGCGATAGCGCAGCCACATGATGCCCGCACCCGGGCGGAAATCCTTAGCACTGTTCGGTTTGACAAAGTAGGCGCCCTCGGCATCCGTAGCGGCAGCCTTTTTGGCCGCCCCAAGGAACCAGTCCGCGCCGCCAGAGAGACCCGAAAAGCCTTTGTGCCCGCGCATGTGCAGGATGTGTTCGGCCACTTCATTGCACACCGCCCGGCTGACGATCAGGTCATGCGTCTCGATGTGTTCCTGCCGCCAGCTGGTGACATATTTGCTCTTCCAATCGTTCATGATCTGGCGTTGCTTCGCCCATTTCGCATCGACCTTCTCGGCCTGCTCTTCGGGGGTGAGTTTTTCCCAGCCGGTATCTTTGGCTTCGGTCAGGCGCAGGTCGGTCACTGCGCTGAGTTCCTTCCACATCCAATCGGGGATGACCTCCTCAGCCCGCATTTTCTCCAGGGCGGAGAGCGCCTGCTCCTCGGTCATATCCTCGTTCTCGCAGGCTTCCTCATCCAGCAGCAGGTTAATAAACCCAATGCGCTGGGCATATTCATCGTCCTTCTTCAGGTTGGTCAGGTGGTTCAGCACCCGTGTACGGACGGCCTCGTCCCGGTCCATGACAGTGACCAGCCTGGGCAGCGTGTGGTCGGGGTCTTTTTCGTTATCCAGCGCCCCCGAATATTCGGCGATCTTTTTCTGGCGGATCGTTTCAAAGGCCTCATCCTGCACCTTATCCTTCGACCAGGCTTCGTTGATGATGCTGATGCGCAGGTTCAGGTACAGTTCACGCGGGTCGGCCCACGAGCCATGCGAACTGGCATAGCGCATCCCCGAAAAATGCACGATCATATACTGCAACCAGCGCGGAAAACGCTCCGGTTCGTTCTTGAACCGGGCGATCAACATCTCCAGCAATTGATACTGGTCCTTATCCACCAGGCGTTCCACCCCCTGCGCATCCCGAACTTTCACCTTCAATTCCTCTTCGATGTATGCATCCAATTTCAAGCGGATGATATCCTTCATCTGCGGCGGGATGGGGATGTAAAGGTCTTCATGCGCTTCCAGTACGAACAGGTCGGGATCAGCAAGTCCCTGCTCCAATTCGGCCTGCTTCTGCACCAACGGCACCAACGACCCCTCGAGCCGCGCCACCTCCTGCTTCTTCCGGTTGACAGAGGCTTCGATCGTCGGCCGGTTCTTCCCCAAATTCTCCCACCCGGTCATAAAGGCGCGCAGTTGCGCCACCACTTCGTCGAAGGCCTTGAGCGTCACATCCCTCATTGGTGAAGGTCCCTGACGCTGAAAGGTGATGCGCAACTGCTGCAACATAGTAATGGACTGGTTAACCAATGGAATGATCGTCGCCGGGTCGGTCAGGACGGCCACCTGCTCGCGGAGCGCATCCACCCGGGCGCAAAAAGCCGGGTCGGCTTGGGGAAAGCGGTCGCTGAGGTTGGTCAACGCATCGGGTACGGCAAAATAATTATCCACGAGTTGCTCAGCCACGGGCAGCAGGTTCCGTGCCACCTGCGTCAACTCCTCCCGGGCCTTGGCCAACCTGGCATTCAACACCTTGAGTTGAGCCTCCAGCGGGTTCAACTGATTCTGGATTTGGTCCACTTTCTTCTGCGCCGCACGGCGGAGTTTATCGTTGCTTTTGCGGTGACCATCCAACCGTCCAAAGGCTGCCAGAAATCGCAACAGGTGCTCACGGCGTTCCTCAAAGACCGGTTGCAAGGCTTGCAGGCGCGTGATATATGCCGAGATCTCGGCGATCCTGGGGTCGTTCGCCACCTTGTTCTTTTCGTTGACGGCCTTGCGCAGGTTGAGGTAACGGATCTGGGTCGAGACCTGCTTATCGAGTTCCTTGCGATCACGGTCCAGCGTTTCGAGACGCTGGGTGATGAAGTAGGAACGTCGCACCGCAGCCACCGGATCATCGAGCGGATTCTTGTCATCGTAATATTTATTGAAAGAGTCATGCAGGGTGACGATCCGCCCGCCCAACGTTTTATCGAAAGCCGTTTCATCCAACACAAAAGCCGACTGTTTGAAATAAGCCAGTTGCGCTTCATACTCCTTGCGAGCCTGCCTGAGCACCGCCGACATCTTCTGATGATACGCCGACACCTCCCCCGGCATATCCTCCACCTTTTTTCCCTTGAACGCCTTCCACAGATCGATCTCCTGGAAATACTCGAGCGCATTCCGCAGGTTCATGGTGCGCAAAGGATAAATGGTCTTACATAGCGCTTCGTTCTGCCACTGAAAATAAACTTTTCGCTCGATTGTCATCTACGTCTCCTTGAAGGACGCGAACTGGGGCTGGGCAGATTGTATTCCAATCCCCAGATTTTGGCGGACGACCTTTCACCCAGCATAACACCACCGCCCCGGCCGGGTTATTATTTTTGTTGGTTGGGCCCTCCGGCTATACGCGCTATGCTATACTCCATCCAACCCACTTCTCCGGCAAGGCCAGCATATGGAAAAGACCCTCCTCGAAATCCCCACCGACCTTCTGCAAGCAGCCAAACTGACGCCTGAACAGGCCCGGACCGAACTGGCCATCCGGCTATACCAGTCCCATCGTCTGAACGACAGGCAGGCCGCCGAACTCGCCGGAGTGGAACCGCGCTTCTTTCAAACCCAGGCCTGGCTCGACTCCCAAACCGGCCTCTTCAACCTCGACGACTTTCTCGATTGGGCCTCCCACGACCTGAAAACCCCGCTCAACGCCGTGATCGGCTTCACCAAGGTGGTGCTCAAAGGCATCGACGGCCCCGTCAACGAGGTCCAAACCACCGACCTGACCACCGCCTTCAACAGCGGTCAACGCATGTTGGCCCTCATCAGCCAACTGGTGGAAATTGCCCGCCTGAACAACCACCGCGTGACGCTACTCCTCGAGCCCAAGAACCTCACCGATCTGCTGACCGAGATCACCAACCGCTGGAAGACCGCCAACCCATCCCGGTCTCTCACCACCGAATTGCACCTCACCGACCCGGCCTTCCAGATCGATTCCCTGCAGTTGCGCCAGATCGTTCACCATGCCCTGACCTTTGCCTCCATCCGCATCAGCGAAGGGACGGTGACGCTCACCGTTCGCGATGAGGCCTGGGGTGCCCGCGTGACCGTGGAAAGCACCGGTCAGCGCCCCATCGACAAAATGGAAATGGACTCGGCCATGCTGGAATACATTCTGAACGGGCTGGTCAAACTACACGGCGGTGAAATGCAAACGCCGGAGGAAAAAGACGACGGCTTACGGCTAAGCTTCACGCTGCCAAGAGGCTGAACTTGATCGAAGAAACAAACACACCCCGAATTTATTCGGGGTGTGTTTTTATTTCCGCAACCGCGTGCGCTCCTTCCGAAGAGCGCACACGATCACCGGGGTTATTGCCAGAGTACCGGGCCGACCAAACGGTAGTTGCGGGCCAGCAGTTCCAGGTCGAGCACGTTGATGAGACCGTCGTTGTTGAGGTCGGCGTTGGCCGGGGTGGAGGTGTTGTAGCTCATGCCGATGGTCATGGCGTCGAAGTTATCAATGACGTTGTTGCCGTCAATATCACCGGCAGGCAGGGTGATGACCGGGAGGGAGGTCGTCCCGGCCTCGACAGTGAAGAGGCCCTGGGCACTGAGATAGCCATTGGCAGAAGCGATCACCGTGTAGGTGCCCACAGGCAACGTGACGGTGAAAGTCCCATCAGGACTGACAGGCAGGGAGGCAAACAACGCAGCGTCACTACTGAAGATGTTGATGGTGACCGGCTTGAGGGCCAGCACCTGTCCGCTGAGGGCGCCGTTGACTGACGGTGTGGCTGTCGGTGTATCCACCGGTAACGGGGTGGAGAAACCTGCTGTAGCCGTGGGGAAGGCTGTCAGTGTGGGAGCAAGGGCCAGGATGGTCAGAACAGGCCGGGTCGAAGGCAGAAGCGTCAGCGTCCGATTTTGAGAGGCGCGGGCCGGGCAGTCGATGATTGTCTCACCGGGCGCGAGGGCATGAACGTTGAAGGTGAAGACGATGCCATCACTGAAGGCTTTGTTGCCATTTGCACCTGCAACCGCCAGAATGAACGTGCCGTTCTGCGGGACGTTGAGCGCCACCGCCGAATCAGCGCCGAACAGGTTCGCCACGGTGATGTCGCTCACTTCGACGAGCGCCGGGTCGAAGGTACAGGTGAATTCGGCACTGGAGTAGCCATCAACCGGCACATTGTGTAACCGCACCGTGGCCAAGGTGGAAGCACCGACGGTGAGCGTGGTGAGATCGAGCGTGGTCGAAACATAAGGCCCGGTGTTGGAAGGCGTGGGCGAGGCGGCGGCAAGCGTGTTGGTGGGTTGCGCAAGAGCCGTGGCCGTGGCAAACAGGTCTGGTGTGTTGGTGGCTTGCGCCAATGCGGTAGCCGTGGCAAAGACATCGGGGGTGCTGGTTAATTGACCGAACGGCGTAGGCGTGGATGAGGCGAACGGGTCGAGCGTGCTGGTCGGTTGCGCAAGGGCCGTGGCCGTGGCAAAGACATCGGGCGTGTTAGTGAACTGACCGAATGGCGTGGGGGAAGCAAAGGGATCGGGTGTGGCCGTGGCAAAGACATCGGGCGTATTCGTTACCTGACCGAACGGTGTAGGCGTTGCAGAAGCAAAGGGGTCTGGCGTGTTGGATGGGAAACCGAACGGCGTGGGAGTGGACGAAGCAAACGGGTCGGGTGTGTTCGTGGCCTGAGCCTGCGCAGTGGCCGTGGCGAACACATCCGGAGTGAGCGATGGGAACGGGTTCGGCGTATTTGTGGCTTGGGCCAGGGCAGTGGCCGTGGCAAACACATCCGGGGTAAGCGACGGGAACGGGTTTGAGGTGCTGGTGGCCTGCGCCTGAGCCGTAGCCGTGGCAGACAGGTCGGGTGTGTTGGTCACCCCGCCGAAAGGCGTGGGCGTGGCAGATGCAAATGGATCGAGCGTGTTGGTCGGTTGCGCCAGCGCCGTGGCGGTGGCAAAGAGGTCTGGGGTGGGAGTGGCTTGCGCTTGTGCAGTAGCCGTTGCAAAGAGATCGGGCGTGTTTGTAGTCACCCCGCCGAACGGAGTCGGGGTCGCCGAGGCAAACGGGTCGAGCGTGTTGGTGGGTTGCGCCAGCGCCGTCGCTGTGGCTGCCACATCGGGCGTAGGAGTAGCTGTGACCGGCGCAGGAGTGGGCGTGCTTTGGCCCGGCATCACATTCAGCAAGGGTTTGTACAGGCTGACAAGCTTGCCGTCTTTTTCGAACGTGGTGGCGTTGAAGAACGCGCTGTATTTGAACTTCCACCCGGCGAACGTGGCCCCCACCATGGT